>JAGRMU010000134.1 GCA_020441165.1 Sedimentitalea sp. | reverse complement strand
CGCACCGTCGAGCCCGAGGGGTTCGACGACGTGGCCCGCTCGCTGGCCGCGGGGCGGATCGAGCGCAACCCGCGCCTCACCGGCTCGCTCTGCGATGCCATCGTGACGCCCGAGCCGGGGCGGATCACCTTTCCGATCCTGCAGCGGCTCTGCGGGCCGGGCCTCGCGGTCAGCGACGACGAGGCGCTGCGGGCCATGGCGCTGGCCTTCTCGAGGCTGCGGATCGTGCTGGAGCCCGGCGGCGCGGTGGCGCTGGCGGCGGCGCTGTTTCGCCCCGCCGAGATCGCCGGAGAGACGGTGATCGCGGTCGCCTCGGGCGGCAACGTCGATACCGACGTGTTCCGCCTGGCTCTGGACCGGTTCGCGGGCTGACCGGAGCCGGAGGCGTCGCACTTTACCCTGCGCCCCGCTTGCGGTTAGATGCCCGCGGCCGGAACAGGAGCGCCCCCATGCACATCGCCGATCTCGGAGACGTCCAGCTGCATTACCGGATCGACGGCGACCCCGAGGGCGCGCCGGTGGTCTTTGCCAATTCGCTGGGCACCGATCTGCGGCTCTGGGACATGGTCCTGCCGCTGCTGCCGCAGGGGCTGAAGTTCATCCGCTACGACAAGCGCGGGCATGGCCTCTCGTCGCTGCCGCCCGCGCCCTACGCAATGGGCGCGCTGGTGCGCGATGCCGAGCGGCTGCTGGATCATCTGGAGGTGCGCGACTGTGTCTTCGTCGGGCTGTCCATCGGCGGCATGATCGGCCAGGGGCTGGCGGTCAAGCGGCTCGACCAGGTGCGGGCGCTGGTCCTGTCCAATACCGGCGCCAAGATCGGCACGCCCGAGATGTGGGAGCAGCGCATCGCCGCGGTCGAGACGGGCGGCATCGAGAGCCTGGCCGACGCGGTGATGGAGCGCTGGTTCAGCAAGGCCTTTCGCGCCACGCCGGAACTGGCGCTCTGGCGCAACATGCTGGTGCGCCAGCCGGCGCAGGGCTATGCCGGCTGCTCGGCGGCGATCTCGGGCACCGATTTCCTCACCCCGACATCGGGACTGCGCCTGCCCGCCCTGGGGATCGCCGGCGACGAGGACGGGGCAACCCCGCCGGACCTCGTGCGCGAGACCATCGGCCTGATCCCCGGATCGCGGTTCGAGCTGATCCGCAAGGCCGGCCACCTGCCCTGCGTCGAGCAACCCCGGACCTATGCCGACATCCTGACCGGGTTCCTGGCGGAGATCGGGCATGGCTGAGCCGGCCCGCCGGCCCCGCTGATGGCCGCCTCGGTCTTCGACAGCGCGCTCTACGCGCGGCTCTTTCCCACCGGCGCGGCCGGGCGGCTCTTCTCGGACAGCGCCGAGATCCGGGCGATGATGCTGGTCGAGGGCACGCTGGCGAAGGTGCAGGGCGCCCATGGCGTCATCCCCGAGGCCAGCGCTGCCTTCATCGCCCGCGCGGCGCTGGAACTGCCGCTCGACCCCGGCGCGCTGGCCGCTGCCACGGGGGAGAACGGGGTCAGCGTGCCGGGGATGGTCGCGGCCTTCCGCGCCGCGATGCAGGCGCCTGAACACGCGCAATACCTGCATTGGGGCGCGACCTCGCAGGACATCATCGACACCGGGCTGATGCTGCGGCTCCGCCAGGCGCTGGCGCTGATCGAGGCCGGGCTCGGCCCGGTGGTGCAGGCGCTGGCCGGTCTGGCGCAGGCCCATGCCGACCTGCCGATGGCGGCGCGGACCTATGGCCAGCACGCCACCCCGACCAGTTTCGGCGCGGTGGTCGCCGGCTGGGGGGCGCCGCTGCTGGCGCTCTTGCGCGAGTTGCCGGGCGTGCGCGCCGATTGCCTGCTGGTCTCGCTCTCGGGGGCGGCGGGCACCGCCGCGGCGCTGGGGCCCG
>JAGRMU010000606.1 GCA_020441165.1 Sedimentitalea sp. | reverse complement strand
ATCGTGCAGACCTTCGGCTGGTCCTATGTCTGGTTCGGCGTGGTGATGGCGATCAACATCGCCATGGGGCAGTTCACGCCTCCGGTCGCGGTCAACCTGATGGTCACCGCCAAGATCGCCAACGTGCCGCTGGAATCCACCTTCCGATGGGTCGGCTGGCTGCTGTTGGCCATGGCCGCTGCGCTGGCTCTGATCCTGGCATTTCCCGAAATCGCGCTCTGGCTGCCCCGGCTGCTGGGCTATCGCATCACCTGAATGGACCCGAGACATGACTGACACGAACGAGATGACCGGCGGCGAGGCACTGGTGCGGGCGCTGCTTGCGCACGGGGCCGGGCCGGTCTTCGGCATGGGCGGCTTCCAGCTCTTGCCCTTCTACGACGCCGCGCGGCGGCTGGGGCTGGATCACCACCTGATCAACGACGAGCGCTGCGGCACCTTTGCGGCGGATGCCTATGCCAAGGTCTCTGGCCGGGTGGGGCTGGTCGATGCGACGCTGGGGCCGGGGGCGACGAACCTTGTCACGGGCCTCGTCGAGGCGCTGAATGCCGGATCGCCCCTCGTGGCCATCGTGGGAGATACCCATCGCGACCATTCCTGGAAGAACATGACGCAGGAGACGCACCAGGCCGAGATCCTGCGCCCCGCCTGCAAGGACGTGATCCGGGTGGAAACGGTGCAGCGCATCCCCGAACTGCTGCGCCGCGCCTTCATCGTGGCGACAACCGGGCGGCCGGGGCCGGTGGTGCTGATCGTGCCCGAGGACGTGGCGCATGGCACCCATGGGTTCGAGGACGAGGATTTCCTGTGCGATCCGCGCTACGAGGCCGTGCCCGCCCTGCGCTGCCGTCCCGAGGCGGCCGCCCTGGCCGAGGCCGCGGCGCTGCTTGGCGCAGCCGAACGCCCGCTGATCCTGGCCGGGGGCGGGGTGCATATCTCGCAGGCGGCCGAGGATTTGCAGGCCTTCGCCGAGGCGATGCGGATCCCCGTCGCCCACACCATGAGCGGCAAGGGCGCCATCGCCTGCACCAGCCCGCTGTCGGCGGGGCTGTTCGGACGCTACGACCGTATCGCCAACAAGC
>JAGRMU010000133.1:5772-8511 GCA_020441165.1 Sedimentitalea sp. | reverse complement strand
GGGCGATCCGGCCCTCGCCCGCCAAGGCGGAAACCGCGTCGCCGAACCCCCCGCTCCAGAGCGCGGTCTTGACGGTCAGCACGATGACGCCGCCGGGGCGGCCAATGCGGATCAGCTCGGGCAGGGCCTCGGCGCCGACATGGCCGGTGGTGAACACCCCCGCCGAGACGATCCCGGCGAAATGGTCGGTCGCGAAGGGCAGCGGCCCGCCGAGCGCCAGCTGGTGCAGCCGCGCATAGACCCCCTTGCGCGCGGCGACCGCCAGCATCCCCGGCGACAGGTCCAGCGCCTCGACCTGTGGGTAGCCGAGCAGCCCCAGCCACTCGCCGATCAGCCCGGTGCCGGCCCCGGCATCGAGCAGCGGCGCGGCGCCCGCCGCCAGGTGCCGGGTCAGCAGCGCGAGGCAGATCGAGGGGTGGCGATAGCCCGCGGCGCCCATCTCGGCGTCGTAGCTCTCGGCCCAGCGGTCATAGACCCCGGCGACCTCCTCCGGTCCCGCGGCGCCATAGGCATCGCCCAGATGCCCGCCCTGTTCCTTGCCTGCCATCGCTGTCCCTGATCCTCTCATCCGGCCCTTGTGCTCGGTGCATCCTCGGCCGAACATAGCATCGGGCAAACCGGTCCGGGCAGCAAGAAGGCAAGACGGATGAGCGACATCGACACCGCGCGCGCGATGATGGCCGAGGTTCCGATCCTCGCCGGCTATTCCGGCCCGCTGGTCCGTCTGGGCGGGCTGACCAACCTGGTCTACCGGGCGGGCGATTTTGCGCTGCGCATTCCCGGCAAGGGCACCGAGGAATATATCGACCGGCGGAACGAGGCCGCCGCCGCGCAGGCCGCCGCCGAGGCCGGGGTGAGCCCGGAGCTGCTCTATTGCAATCCCGCGACCGGGGTCATGGTGACGCGGTTCATCGACGGCGCCGCGACGATGAGCCCGGCGGCGTTCCGCGACCGGCCGGGCGCGCCGGGGCGGGCCGGGCGCGCCTTTCGCAAGCTGCACCGGTCGGGGGCGCAATTTCCCTTCCGCTTCGAGCTTTTCGGGATGATCGACGATTACCTCGCCATCCTGGCCACCAAGGACGTGAACCTGCCCGCCGGCTACGCCGACGCGGTGGCCCAGGCCGAGGCGGTGCGCGCCGCGCTGGCCCGGACGCCGGTGCCGCTGGCGCCCTGTCACTGCGATCCGCTTTGCGAGAACTTCCTCGACGACGGGGACCGCATGTGGATCGTCGACTGGGAATACTCGGGCATGAACGATCCGATGTGGGATCTGGGCGATCTGTCGGTCGAGGGCGGCTTCGACGCCGCGCAGGACGAGGCCCTGCTGGCCGGGTATTTCGGCGGCGAGGCGCGGCCCGAGGATCGCAGCCGCATGGTGATCTACAAGGCGATGTGCGATCTGCTCTGGACGCTCTGGGGGCTGATCCAACTGGCCAACGGCAACGAAGCCGAGGATTTCCAGGCCTATGCCGACGGCCGCTTCGCGCGCTGCCGGGCGGAAATGGCCGGCCCCCGGTTCGCCGAAAGCCTGCGGGTCCTGAACGCCGCGCCGGCGCGCTGACCGGCAGGGTCAGAACCGACCCGCAACTGCGTCGTTGCAATCGCAAGGCACCTGGATATGATGACTCCCAAATAGCTTAACAAGAACGGGCGGCGCGCCAGGGGTAGGCGACCAGGGGGTGGATTGGGTCTTTTCCGGCTTGCACCGATCATCTGCACGGCGGTTTTCATCCCCGCGGCGCTGGCCGCAGAACCGCTGAGCGACGCTGTCCGCCATGCCCTGACCACCAACCCCACCGTCGCCGCCGCCACCGCCGATGCCGCGGCCAGCACCTATGAGCTGCTCGAGCTGCAGGGCGAATACGAGCCGGTGGTCTCGCTCTACGGCGATGCGGGCGCGCAGCGGCTCGACGATCCGGCCTCGCTCTCGGCTGCCGACAACGACACCACCCAGTTCCGCCGCCAGCTGCGCATGGAGGGCGAGTTCCTGCTCTTCGACGGCTATCGGCGCGCCAACCTGGTCTATGCCAACGCCGCCCGCGCCGATGGCAGCATCTACCGGCTGCTCGACGCCTCCGAGACCCTCGCGCTGAACGCGACCGAGGTCTACACCGACGTTGTGCGGCACATCCGGCTGGAGGCGGCGGCCGAGCGCAACCTCGCCGCCCATCGCGATCTGGCCGCGCGCGTGGCCGACCTGGTCGAGGGCGGCCGGCTGCCGGTCAGCGACCTGCTGCAGGCCCAGGACCGGACCCGCGCGGCCGAGATCGCGCTGGTCGACATCCGCCAGGCCCGCCAGGACGCCGAGGCGCGCTATGAACGCATCGTCGGGCGCAAGCCCGCGGCGCCGATGTCGGTCCCGGCGGCGAGCGGTCTGCCCGCATCGCTCGACCAGCTGCTCTCGAGCGCCGTGGCCAACAACTACCGGATCCGGGTCGCGACCTCCGAGGTGAACCGGACCGCCTATCAGAAGGGCGTGCGCGAGGCCGACCGGCAGCCGCGGGTCACGCTGAACTACGGGCTGAGCTACGGCGCCGATCTCGACGGCGTCACCGGATCGCAATCGGACGCCTATTTCGGGCTGCGGTTCAGCTGGGAGCTGAGCCGCGGCGGCCGGCAGGCCCAGACCGAGGCGCTGATCCAGCGCCAGAGCCAGGCCCTGTCCGAGCGCCATGTGGCGATCCGCGAGATCCGCGAGATGGCCGAGCGCACCTGGATCAGCCACCGCTCCAACGCGGT
>JAGRMU010000133.1:0-5722 GCA_020441165.1 Sedimentitalea sp. | reverse complement strand
TACGGCGACGAGTTCCTGGCCGGCACGCGCACCCTTCTGGACCTGCTGGATGCCGAGCGCTCGCGCTTCTCGGTGGAGTTCGAGAAGATCAGCGCCGACGCCAGCTATACCTTCAGCGGCTACCGGATGCTGGCGGCGCAGAGCCGGCTGGCGGCCTTCTACGGCGTCGATCCGCGCGGCGCCGCGCTGATCCCAAATTTCGAGGAGCGCGCGCGGGTCCAACCGACCTCGGTGTTCAAGACCCAGCTGCCGCCGCTGGAATAGATCATGGCCGACCCCGCGCATACGGGACGTGCCGCTGCGCCGCCCCCGGTCGCGGCAGGGGCGCCCGATGTGCCCGGCTTCGGCCTGATCGCCTGGTTCGCCAGGGCCAGCGGGCTGCCCTTCTCGGCCTCGGCCCTGCGCCGGTCGCTGCCGGCGGGCCTCGATCTGGAACAGCCCGACAATCTGCGCCGGGCGCTGGAGAACGTCGGACTGAAGGCCCGGCTTGTCCGGCAGGACCCGGCGAAACTCGATCCCGGCCTGCTGCCCTGCATCCTCTTTCGCGACGGCGGCGGCCTGGCGGTGCTGTCCGGGGGTTCGTCGGACGGCAAGGCCTTCACCCTCGTCGATCCGGAAGCCGGCGCCGCGCCGGAGACGATGGACCGCCGCGCGCTGCGCCGCGGCTTCCTGCGCCAGGCGATGCTGGTCGCACCTCTGGCCGAGGCCGCCGACAGCCGGATGCCCGAGGCGGAGCGGACCCCCGGCCGGCACTGGTTCTGGGGTCCGGTGCGCGCCAACTGGTCGGCCTGGGTGCAGGTCATGGTCGCCGCCTTCTGCATCAACCTTCTGTCGCTCGCCCTGCCGATCTTCGTGATGAACGTCTACGACCGGGTGATCCCGAACCTCGCCTTCGTGACGCTCTGGACCCTGGCGCTGGGGGTGGTGCTGGCGCTGGTTCTCGATTTCCTGCTGCGCAGCCTGCGGACCCGGGTGCTGGAAGGCGTGGCGCGGCGGGTCGATCTGAGCGTCGCCGCCAGCCTCTTCGACCAGATGATGCATGCGCGGATGATGTCCCGCAAGGGCGGCGCGGCGGGCATGGCCAACGCCATCCGCGATTTCGAGACGGTGCGCGACTTCTTCGGGTCGGCCAGCTTCGTGGCGATGATCGACCTGATGTTCGTGGGGGTGTTCATCGCGGCGCTGTTCTTTCTGGTCGGCCCGCTCGCCTATGTGCCGTTGCTGGCGGTCCCGGTTGTGCTGGTGATCGCGCTGCTGGCGCAGCTGCCGCTGGCGCGCAGCGCCGAGCAGGCGCAGCGGCTGGCGACCAAGCGCCACGTCGTTCTGGTCGAGACCCTGCTGGGGATCGAGACGGTCAAGAGCCTCAATGCCGAGCCGGTGATGCAGCGCGAATGGGAGAGCGCGGTGGCCGCCTCGTCGCGCATCGGGGGGCGCACCCGCACCTGGTCGAGCCTGGCGACCAGCGCCACCCAGTTCGTGCAGCAGGCGGTGAGCGTGGTGATCATCTTCTGGGGCGTGTTCCTGGTCTCCGAGCAGCGCATCACCATCGGCGCGCTGATCGCCGCCAACATCCTGTCGGGCCGGATCCTCGCGCCGCTCGCGGCGGTGGCGCAGACGATCTTCCGCGCCCATTACGCGCGCCGCTCGATGCAGGTGCTGGACGAGATGATGGAGCTGCCCCGCGAGGGCGGCTCCCAGGCGCGCAGCGGGCTGCGCATCCTTCGCGGCGATCTGGCGCTGCGCGAGGTCTCGTTCCGCTACCCGGGCGCCGAGCATCCTGCCGTTGCGGGTCTCACGCTGGACATCGCGGCGGGCGAGACCGTGGCGCTGCTGGGCCGGGTCGGATCGGGCAAGACCACCACCGGCAAGCTGCTCAACGGGCTGCTAGCCCCGGACAGCGGCACCATCCTGATCGACGGGCACGGGATCGGGCAGTACGAGCCGGCCGAGCTGCGCGAGGGGGTCGGCTATCTGACCCAGGAGATCGAGCTTTTCACCGGCAGCTTGCGCGAGAACATGGTGCTGGGACGGCCCGAGGCCACCGACGAGGAGATCCGCAAGGCGCTCTGGCTCGCCGGCATGGACGGTTTCGTCGGCGCCAGCCCGGCGGGGCTGAACCTCTTCGTCGGCGAGCGCGGCAACCGCCTGTCGGGCGGCCAGCGGCAGGGCGTGGCCCTGGCCCGGCTGCTGCTGCGGGGGCCGAAGGTGCTGTTTCTGGACGAGCCGACCAATTCCATGGACCTGCAGATGGAAAGCGCGGTGATCGCGCGCCTGCGCGAGGTCGGGCAGGGACGCACCACGCTGATCCTGTGCACCCACCGGATGTCGCTGGCCGATGTGGCGGACCGGTTCGTCGTGCTCGACCGCGGCCGCAAGGCGCTCGACGGGCCGAAAGCCGACGTGCTGGCGCAGCTGCGTGCGGCGCGCACGCCGGAAGTGGAGGGCTGATCCGATGTTCGGACCGCGCCCGGAAGAGGAGTTTCTGACCGATGCGTCGCGTGCGGCGCGCTTTGCCACGGGGCGCGGCGACTGGCTGCTGCTCCTGGCGATCGTCCTGGGGATCGGCGCCTTCCTGCTCTGGGCCAGCTGGTTCGAGATCGACGAGGTGACCCGCGGCGAGGGCAGGGTGGTCCCGTCGCGCCAGATGCAGATCGTGCAGAGCCTGGAGCCGGCGATCATCCGCTCCATCGAGGTGGCCGAGGGCGACCTGGTGGAGCCGGGCCAGGCGCTGCTGCAGATCGACGATACCGCCGCGGCGGCGGACCGGGGCGAGCTGCGCGAGCGCGAGGCGGCGCTGGAGGCCGAGGAGATCCGGCTCAGGGCCGAGATCGTCCTGGACCGCCAGCCGGTCTTTCCCGAGGATCTGACCCGTCGCGCCCCGGACGCGGTGCTGGCCGAGATGGAGGTGCTGCAGGCGCGCTTCGCGCAGCTCGACGGCGAGATCGCGGTGCGCGTGGAACGCCTGTCGCAGAAGCGCGCGGCGCTGCAGGAGCTTCTGGCGCAGCGGACCAAGCAGGAGGCGGTAGCCGCGCCGCTGCGCGAGGAGGTCGCGCTCAGCCGCGATCTGGCGGCGCGCGGGGCGGTGCCGCGCATCGAGCTTCTGCGCCTCGAATCGCGCTTGGCCGAGCTGGAGGGCGACATCGCCGTGGGCCGGGCGCAGGAGGCCAACTTCCGCGCCGCGATCCGCGAGGCCGAGGGCGAGATCGACCTGGCGCGCTCGGGCTACCTGCTGACTGCTCGCCAGCGGCTGGCGACGCTGGGCGTGGAGCTGGCGGTGGTGCGCGAGGCGCTGCACGCCGCCGACGAGCGGGTGGGGCGCACCCAGCTCGCCTCGCCGGTGCGCGGCATCGTCAACGCGGTGAACGTGACCACGGTGGGCGAGGTGGTCGAGCCCGGCCGGCCGCTGGTCGAGATCGTCCCCGTCGACGACAGCCTGCAGATCGAGGTAAACGTGCTGCCGCGCGACGTGGCCTTCATCCGGCCGGGCGAGAAGGCCTCGGTGAAGATCACCGCCTACGACTATCTGGTCTACGGGGCGCTGGAGGGCGAGGTGGTGAGGATCGGCGCCGACACCACCCGCGACGGCGAGGGGCGCGAGTTCTTCCGGGTGACGATCCGCACCGACCGCACCGACCTCGGGAAGGACGGACAGGCGCTGCCGGTGACGCCGGGGATGCGCGCCACGGTGGACATACAGACCGGCCGGCGCACGGTGCTGAGCTATCTGATGGCGCCGGTGCTGCGGATCCGCTCGGAGGCGTTCCGCGAACGCTGATCATTTCTCGGTGGCGTCGTGCACCCCGTCCCAACCCGCGTCGGGCGGCTGGGCACGAAAGCCCGCGATGCGCTTGCGCAGCGCCGCGAAGTGCCGCGCCAGCGCCGGGTCGATCCCCGTCGCCACCGGCTCGAGCGCAGCCAGTTCGGCCTCGGCCCGGTCCCAGTCCATCGCCCGATAGGCGGCGAGCATCCGGGCGTTGATCGCCACCGCTTCCACGAACCGGGGCGCCGCGCGCAGGGCGGCATCGCCGAGCAGGACGAAGACCCGCTCGGGCTGGCGCTTGCCCTTGACGCGGATCAGGTCCAGCTCGAGCAGCGCGAAATCGCCCCGCACCGCCCGTTCGGTCGCCGAGCCGACGATGATCGCGGTGCCGTAATTCCGGGATTGCCCTTCCAGGCGCGAGGCGAGGTTCACCGGATCGCCCATCGCCGTGTAGTCGAAGCGCCGGTCCGAGCCCATGTTCCCGACCGTGCAGATGCCGGTATTGATCCCGATCCCGACATGGATCGGCTGAAAGACGCGCCCCTCGCGGTCGGCATCGGCGCGCCGCTCGTCGTTCAGCGCCGCCACGTCGGCGATCATCCGCAGCGCCGCCCGGCAGGCCGCGCGGCAATGGTCGTCATGATCGAGCGGCGCATTCCAGAACGCCATCACCGCGTCGCCGATGAACTTGTCGATGGTGCCCCGCTGCGCCAGGATCGCGTTCGACAGCAGGCTCAGGAACCGGTTCATCAGCCGCGTCAGCCCGGCCGGATCCTCTCGATAGCTCTCGGCGATCGCGGTGAAACCGTGCACGTCGCTGAAGAGCAGCGTCAGCTCGCGGTTCTCGCCGCCGAGGCGCAGCCGGTCCTGGTTCTCGGAAAGCTCGTTCACCAGGTCCTGCGAGACATATTGCCCGAAGGCGGCGCGGATGCGCATCCGGCGACGCTCCTCGCGCAGGTAGTTTGTGGTCGACATGAAGATCACCGTCGCCAGCCCGCTGAGGACCGGAAAGCTGGGATCGATCAGCAGGCGCTGGTTCTCGAAGAGCGCGTAGGAGGCCAGCCCGAAGGACGACAGGAACATCAGCGCCGAGGCAACCAACAGGATCGCGTTCATGATCGGGGTCAGCACGATGATCACCAGGCACATCGCGAACATCGCCACCAGCTCGGCCCCGATGGCATAGTTGGGCCGCATCAGCAGCGTGTCCGAGAGGAAGTTCTCGAGCATCTGCGCGTGGATCTCGACGCCCGCCATCTGGATCCCGAGGGGCGTCGCCCGGTAGTCCTCGAGCCCGATCGCCGAGGTGCCGACCAGCACGAGGTGCCCGGCGAGCCGGCCCGGCGGCATCCGCCCCGACAGCAGGTCGGCGGCCGAGACGAAGCGGGCGCGGTCGGTCGGGGCCAGGTAGGGGTGGACGGTGCCATCGCCGGCGGTGGGCAGCAGTCGGCCAGCCAGCACCACGCCGTCGATGCCGGCCTCGTTGGTGCGGATCGCGAAAGGGGCGCCGCCGGTGGCGACGCGCAAGAGCTCGGGCGCGAGGCCGAGGCGCAGCCGCCCGTCGACCAGCATCACAACCGGGGCGCGGCGATAGACGCCATCGGCATCAGGGCGCACGTTGAACACCCCGCGCCCGGCGGCGGCGGCCTCGAGCTCGGGCAGGTTCTCGACCAGATCGGGAAAGGCGATCAGGAAGGGCGTCGGGTCCGGGCCGACCAGGGCATGGGGCACCTCGGGGATGTCGCGCGCCGCCGGCGCCTCGGCAAAGGCGCTGCGCACGCTGGTCTGGCCGACGATGACGGTGGCCCCGGCGAAGGCGCGGGCGAGGATCGCGTCATTGCCCGGCAGCGCCGACAGCGCGCCGCGCAAGGCGGGCGGCAGGTCGGGATTGTCGCGGGCGATCACCGGCGGCGACAGCCGGTCGGGCTCGGCAAAGACGATGTCGAAGGCGATGGCGACGGC
>JAGRMU010000605.1 GCA_020441165.1 Sedimentitalea sp. | reverse complement strand
AGAACCGGGTCGATCAGCGCGCATTTGCCGGTGCCGGGATCGGCCACGACGTACTGGATGCTGCCGGTGGCCGCGTCATGAAGCCCGGTGACCTCGGGCGAGGTCGGGCCGGTGGAGGGGTCGGTGCGGGTGACGGTCATGGCATCTCCTTTCCGGTGCGTTCCCCGGCACAACCGGCGGGCCTGCGGAAGGTTCCGGCGCGCGGGCCGCTCAGCTCCAGCGCACGTCGCCCAGGAAGATGTAGCCGGCCCCGTAGATGGTCTTGATCAGGCGCGGGTTGCGCGGGTCCTCGCGCAGCTTGGTGCGCAGCCGCGAGATGCGCACGTCCATCGCCCGGTCAAAGCTTTCGCCGGCGCCGCCGCCGAGCGCGTCCTGCATCTGGCCGCGGCTGATCAGGCGCCGGGGGTTCTCCAGGAAGAGGCGCAGCACT
The DNA here is from genome assembly GCA_020441165.1 of Sedimentitalea sp. GTDB lineage: Bacteria > Pseudomonadota > Alphaproteobacteria > Rhodobacterales > Rhodobacteraceae > JAGRMU01. The sequence goes on along the minus strand of JAGRMU010000605.1, from coordinate 846 downwards.
TCGCCCTCGGCATGGCTGAAGGTCACCTGCGCGCCGGTCTCGTCCTCGAGCAGGTAGCGGTCGAAATGCGCCGTCCAGCCGCCGAAGCGGGCGGTGGTGCCGGCCTGCGGGGCGGGGCGGTTGCCGCGCAGACGGGCGCGGATGCGGGCCACCACCTCGGCCGGATCGAAGGGCTTGGTGATGTAGTCGTCGGCGCCCAGCTCCAGCCCGGTCACCCGGTCCTGCACCTGCGCCCGGCCCGAGATGATGATCACCACGGCGCCCTGCTCCAGCGCCAGCCGGTGCACCAGCGCCAGCCCGTCCGTGTCGGGCAGCGACAGGTCCACCAGACAGACATCGGGGGTCGCGCGTTTCAGGAAGGCCTCGAACTCGCGGGCGCGGGCGAAGCTCTGGATTCGGAACCCCGCCTCCTGCAACACCTCGGCGAGCATCCGGCGGATCTCGGGCTCGTCGTCGAGGATGGTGACCAGCGGCGCCTTCACGTCCGCGCCTCGCCCGGGATCAGCGCCGCCAGATCGGCCGCGGCGAAGGGCTTGCGCAGCACCGGGGCGCGGGCCAGCGCGGCGCGGTGCAGCGGGTCGGTGGGGGGCAGCGAGGTCATCAGCAGGCAGGGCGGCCCGGTGCCGGCGATCCGGGCCAGCAGGTCGAGACCGGTGCCATGCCCCTGCAGGCGAATGTCGGAAAGCACCAGCGCGATCTGCGGCAGATCGGCGACCAGCGCCGTGGCCTCATCGGCCGAGGTCGCCTCGATCACGGAAAAGCCCAGCTCGATCAGCATGTCGCGCACCGAGGCGCGCAGCCCGTCGCTGTCCTCGACCAGGAGCGCCAGCCCGCCGCTGGCCGCGG
>JAGRMU010000604.1 GCA_020441165.1 Sedimentitalea sp. | reverse complement strand
CCATGTAGAGCGCCAGGCGCACGCCCGGGCGGCGCACCTTGAAGACCAGGAAATATGCATAGGGAAAGGCCAGAAGCAGCGCGCAAAGCGAGACCAGACCTGCGATCTTCAGGGTCCGCAGCAGCACGCTCAGGTATTGCGGATCCTGCACCAGCTGCAGGTAGTTGCCGAACTGGAAGGCGGGCACGAAAGTCGGATACTGGGCTTCCCAGAAGGAATAGACCAGCAGGATCGTGTAGGGCACGAACATGAACACGACCGTCCAGATCAGCGGCGGCGACAGGACGGCGAACCGGCGGAGGCGGCGCGCGGCACTCATTGCGCGGCCTCGGCGTGAAATCCCATGATCGTTTCGGCCGCCACGCCGACCGCCACCGCGTCACCGGGCCGCGGCAGCGCGGATCGCCCGCCCGTCGCCCCGTTCTGGCAGTCGACGAAGATGCGCCCCGGCCCCAGGGCGACGACGATGCGCGCCGTGCTGCCGTGATAGAGGACCTCGTCGACGACACCGGCCAGCGCGTTCTCCCCCGCCGCCTGGTCCGCGAGAAGCAGGCGCGCCCGCTCCGGCCGGAAACCGAAGAGGCTCTGCCCCGAGCGCGCGACGGCGTCGGTGACGCGCAGCGGCTGGCCGTGGCAGCTGACCGCGCCGCCCACGACGGGCGAGCTGAACATGTTGGTTGTGCCGACAAAATCCGCCACGTAGGGCGTCGCCGGACGGTCGTAGAGGTCTTCGGGGGCGCCGACCTGGACGACGCGGCCATCGCGCATGACGATGATGCGGTCGGCCATCGCCAGCGCCTCGTCCTGGTCGTGGGTAACCATGATGAAGGTCAGCCCGACCTTGCGGTGCAGGTGGCGAAGCTCGACCTGCATCGCCTCGCGCAGATTGGCGTCGAGCGCGGACAGCGGCTCGTCCAGCAGCAGCACCTTGGGCCGGCGCACGATGGCGCGGGCCAGCGCCACGCGCTGGCGCTGGCCGCCCGAGAGCGCCGAGGGCATCGCCTGGGCCTTGGCAGCCAGCCCGACCAGCTCCAGCGCCTCGCCCGCGCGGCGCCGGATCTCGCTTCGGGACACGCCCGACACCCTGAGGCCATAGCCCACGTTGCGCTCGACCGTCATGTGCGGAAAGAGGGCATAGTCCTGAAACACCATGTTCACAGCGCGCCGATGCGGCGGCACATGGGTGACATCCTGCCCGTCGAGCCAGACCCGGCCCGAGGTCGGCTCCTCGAAACCGCCGATGATGCGCAAGAGGGTCGACTTGCCGCAGCCGGACGGCCCAAGAAGCGTGACGAACTCGCCCGACTCGACGCCGAGCGTGACATCGTCGACGCCCCGGATCGACCCGAACTGCTTCGACAGGCTCTCAACGCGGATGATCTCGGTCATGTCCATGCCCCTGGGAAGATGCGCCCGGGTCCGTCTTGGGACCCGGGCGGCCTTGTTTCACTGTGCTTTCACGGCATTCCAGGCGTTGGTATAGGCCTGCAGACGCGGCCCCAGGTTCTCCCAGAGCATCAGGCTGTCCAGGTAATCGGGATCGTCCTGGTGCAGGGCGGTGAACTGCTCGGGGGTCATGCAGTTGCGCGCGGCGACGGGGTTGGTCACCGAATAGCCGTTGA
>JAGRMU010000132.1:996-3983 GCA_020441165.1 Sedimentitalea sp. | reverse complement strand
ATGGCCTCGAAGACCGGCACCGTCGGGTTCATCGGCGGCATGGACGTGCCGCTGATCCGGCATTTCGGCTGCGGCTATGCGCAGGGGGCCATGGCGGTCAATCCCGATATCAAGATCGTCGCCAACATGACCGGCACCACGCCCGCCGCCTGGAACGACCCGGTGAAGGGGTCGGAGCTGACCAAGGCCCAGATCAGCCAGGGCGCCGACGTGATCTATGCCGCCGCCGGCGGCACCGGGGTCGGCGTGCTGCAGACCGCCGCCGACGAGGGGATCCTGTCGATCGGCGTGGACAGCAACCAGAACCACCTGCATCCCGGCAAGGTGCTGACCTCGATGCTCAAGCGCGTCGACGTGGCGGTCTATGACGCGATGAAGGCCGGCGAGAATGTCGAGACCGGCGTCTTCACCATGGGTCTCGCCGAGGACGGCGTCGGCTATGCGCTGGACGAGAACAACGCCGCGCTGATCAGCGACGAGATGAAGGCGGCGGTGGACGAGGCCCGGCAGAAGATCATCGACGGCGAGATCGAGGTGGTCAGCTATTACACCGACGACAGCTGCCCGGTCCTGAAATTCTGAGACCGGGGCGCCCGAGCCGCCACGGCCGACCTCGCCAACGGGTTGGCCGGGCATCGGGCGTCTCCGCCGCCGCAGGGGGACATAGGCCATGAGCGGACCCGACGCGCCGCCCGCCATCGAACTGAAAGGCATTTCGAAGGCCTTCGGTCCGGTGCAGGCCAACAAGGACATCTCGATCCGCGTCGCTCCCGGCACGATCCACGGCATCATCGGCGAGAACGGGGCCGGCAAGTCGACGCTGATGAGCATCCTCTACGGTTTCTACAAGGCCGACCGGGGCGAGATCTTCGTGAACGGGCGGCGCACCGAGATCCCCGACAGCCAGGCCGCCATCGCCGCCGGCATCGGCATGGTATTCCAGCATTTCAAGCTGGTCGAGAATTTCACGGTGCTCGAGAACATCATTCTCGGCGCCGAGGACGGGCGGCTGCTGAAACCCTCTCTTTCCAAGGCCCGCGCCAGCCTTGTCGATCTGGCGGCCGAATACGGGCTGAACGTCGATCCCGACGCGTTGATCGAGGATATCGGGGTCGGCATGCAGCAGCGGGTCGAGATCCTCAAGGCGCTCTACCGGCAGGCGAGTATCCTGATCCTGGACGAGCCGACCGGCGTTCTGACGCCGGCCGAGGCCGACCAGCTCTTCCGCATCCTGCGGCGGCTGCGCGAAGAGGGCAAGACCATCATCCTGATCANNACAAGCTGCGCGAGATCATGGACATCACCGACACGGTCAGCGTGATGCGGCGCGGCGAGATGACCGCGACGGTCAGGACCGCCGAGACCTCGCCCGAGCAGCTGGCCGAGCTGATGGTCGGCCGCAAGGTGCTGTTACGCGTGGACAAGGCCCCGGCCCGCCCCGGCAGGACCGTGCTCGAGATCGAGAATCTGCACGTGATGGACGACAAGGGCGTCGAGCGGGTCAAGGGCATCGACCTGACGGTCCATGCCGGCGAGATCCTCGGCATCGCCGGGGTCGCCGGCAACGGCCAGTCCGAGCTTCTGGAGGTGCTGGGCGGGATGCGGCCCGGTGCGGGCAGCATTCGCCTGAACGGCGCGCCGCTGGCGCTGTCGGGCCCGGGCTCGGACGGGCAGTCGCGGCGGGCGGCAAGGATCGCCCATGTGCCCGAGGACCGCCAGCGCGAAGGGCTGATCATGGAGTTCCACGCCTGGGAGAATGTCGCCTTCGGCTATCACCGCGACCCCGCCTACCGGCGCGGTCTGCTGATGGACAACGACGCCCTGCGCCGGGACACCGAGGCCAAGATCGCCAAGTTCGACGTGCGCCCCGCCGACTGCTGGCTGACCGCCCGGAACTTCAGCGGCGGCAACCAGCAGAAGATCGTCGTCGCCCGCGAGATCGAGCGCAATCCCGACCTGCTGCTGGTCGGCCAGCCCACCCGCGGCGTGGATATCGGCGCCATCGAGTTCATCCACAAGCAGATCGTCGCCCTGCGCGACGCCGGCAAGGCGATCCTGCTGGTCAGCGTCGAGCTGGAAGAGATCTTCGCCCTCGCCGACCGCATCGCGGTGATGTTCGACGGGCGGATCATGGGCGAGCGCCTGCCCGGCGAGACCGACGAGACCGAGCTGGGCCTGCTGATGGCGGGCATCTCGGGAAAGGCCGCCTGAGATGGACAGGATGCCCCACTGGGCCGACGTGGTCCTGATCCCGCTGATCAGCCTGATCCTGGCGGCGATCCTCTCGGCGCTGGTGATCCTGATGATCGGCGAGGACCCGGTGGCGGCGGTGTCGCTGATGGTCTCCGGCGCGCTGGGGTCGACCTATGGCTGGGGCTACACGCTCTATTACGCCACCAACTTCATGTTCACCGGGCTGGCGGTGGCGGTGGCCTTCCATGCGCGTCTCTTCAACATCGGCGGCGAGGGCCAGGCGATGCTGGGGGGCCTCGGCGTGGCGCTGGTCTGCCTCTACATCCCCTGGCCGCACTGGACCCTGGCGCTGGTCTTCGCGACGCTGGCGGCGGCGCTTTTCGGGGCGGCCTGGGCGGCGATCCCGGCCTGGCTGCAGGCCCGGCGCGGCAGCCATATCGTGATCACCACGATCATGTTCAACTTCATCGCCGCGGCGTTCCTGAACTATGTGCTGGTCAACGTGATGCGGCCCAAGGGGTCGATGGACCCGGCCACGGCGCGCTTTCCAGAAGCGGTGCACCTGCCGACCCTGCACGAGCTGCTGGCGCCCTTCGGCATCGGGTTTTCCAAGGCGGCGCCGGCCAATGTCAGCCTGCTGGTGGCCATCGCCGCCTGCGTGCTGGTCTGGCTGCTGATCTGGCGCACGCGGCTGGGCTACGAGATCCGCGCCTATGGCCATTCCGAGACCGGCGCGCTCTATGCCGGGATCTCGCCGGTGCGGATCACCATGATCGCGATGCTGATCTCGGGCG
>JAGRMU010000132.1:0-933 GCA_020441165.1 Sedimentitalea sp. | reverse complement strand
GAGGGCGCCGGCTTCATCGGCATCGCGGTGGCGCTGATGGGCCGCAGCCACCCGGTGGGGGTGTTCCTGGCGGCAATCCTCTTCGGCTTCCTCTACCAGGGCGGCGCCGAGCTGGCGCTCTGGACCTCGATCCCGCGCGAGCTGATCGTGGTGATCCAGGCGCTGGTGATCCTCTTCACCGGGGCGCTCGACAACATGGTGCGGATGCCGCTGGAGCGGCTGTTCATGGCGCGGCGCCGGAGACGCGCGTGATGGATTTCCTGACCGTGATCCAGGTTCTCGACAGCACTGTGAGATTGGCCACGCCGCTGCTGCTGGCCTGCCTCGCCGGGCTCTACTCGGAGCGCGCGGGCATCTTCGACATCGGCCTCGAGGGCAAGATGCTGGCGGCGGCGTTCTTCTCGGCAGCGCTCGCGGCGATGACCGGGTCGGTCTGGCTGGGCCTGCTGGCCGGCATCGCCGCCTCGCTGGCGCTGGCCGGGCTGCATGGCCTCGCCTCGATCACCTTTCGCGGAAACCAGCTGATCTCGGGGGTGGCGATCAACTTCCTCGCCGCCGGGCTGACGGTGCTTATCGCCCAGGACTGGTTCGCCCAGGGCGGGCGCACCCCGTCGCTGGTGGGCGGCGCGCGTTTCGCGCCGCTGACCCTGCCCTTCGCCGATGAACTGGCCGGCGTGCCGATCCTGGGTCCGATCTATGCCGAGCTACTGTCTGGCCACTCTGTGATGGTCTATGTCGCGCTGCTGGCGGTGCCGGCGACCTGGTGGGTCCTCTACCGCACCCGCTTCGGGCTGCGCCTGCGCGCGGTGGGCGAGAACCCGGCCGCGGTGGATACCGCCGGGGTCTCGGTGGTCGGGCTGCGCTATGCGGCGGTGGCGATCTGCGGCTTGCTCTGCGGCATCGCCGGCGCCTATCTGGCCACCGCCCTGCAGG
>JAGRMU010000131.1 GCA_020441165.1 Sedimentitalea sp. | reverse complement strand
GCAGCGGATCGCGCCGGGCCCGTTATCAGCGGTTGATTTTTCGCCGCCGCCCCGCCACCTTGCGCGCGATCATCAGCGCGAGGACGGCCCATGACCCAGACCAGGATCGGCATCATCGGCGGCTCGGGCCTCTACCAGATCGACGGGCTCGAGGACGCGCATTGGACCGAGGTCGACACCCCCTGGGGGGCGCCCTCGGACGCGGTGCTGACCGGCACGCTCGATGGCGTGCCGATGGCCTTCCTGCCCCGCCACGGGCGCGGCCATGTGCACAGCCCGTCGACCGTGCCCTACCGCGCCAATATCGACGCGTTGAAGCGGCTGGGGGTGACCGACCTGGTCAGCGTCTCGGCCTGCGGCTCGTTCCGCAAGCGCATGAAACCGGGCGATTTCGTCATCGTCGACCAGATCATCGACCGCACCGTCGCCCGCGAGGCCAGCTTCTTCGGGACCGGCTGCGTCGGCCATGTCAGTCTTGCCCATCCGACCTGCGCGCGGCTCGGCAAGGGCTGTGCCAAGGCGGCGAAGGCGGCGGGCGTCACGGTGCACCGGGGGGGCACCTACCTGGCGATGGAGGGGCCGCAATTCTCGACCCTGGCGGAATCCAGGCTCTATCGCGAGGCCTGGGGCTGCGACGTGATCGGCATGACCGCCATGCCCGAGGCGCGGCTCGCCCGCGAGGCCGAGCTCTGCTATGCCATCGTGGCGATGATCACCGATTACGACAGCTGGCATCCCGATCATGGCGAGGTCGACGTGGCCCAGATCATCGCCACCCTGACCGGCAATGCCGACAAGGGCCGGGCGCTGGTCTCGCGGCTGCCGGCGCTCCTCGGCGCCGGGCGCGCCGCCTGCAAGACCGGCTGCGACCGGGCGCTCGACAACGCCATCCTGACGGCGCCGGACAAGCGCGATGCGGCGGCGCTGAAACGGCTCGAGGCCGTGGCGGGACGGGTGCTCGGAACCGCCAACCAATCGGAGACGGAGGCATGAAACTGGTGCGCTACGGGCCTGCCGGGGCCGAAAAGCCGGGGCTGATCGACGCCGACGGCACCCTGCGCGACCTCTCGGCCCTGGTCCCGGACATCGCCGGCGCGGCGCTCTCGGACGAGGGGCTGGACCGGCTGCGCGCCCTCGACCCGGCGTCCTTGCCCGCCGTTCCCGGCACGCCGCGTCTGGGCCCGCCGGTGGCCGGGATCGGCAAGTTCCTCTGCATCGGCCTCAACTATTCCGACCATGCCGCCGAGGCGGGAATGGCGATCCCCGAGCATCCGATCCTGTTCCTCAAGGCGACCTCGGCGATCGCGGGGCCGACCGACGACCTGGTCTTGCCCCGCGGATCGACCGCGACCGACTGGGAGGTCGAGCTGGGCGTGGTGATCGGCAGCGCCGCCAAATACGTCTCGGAGGCCGAGGCGCTGTCCCATGTCGCGGGCTATTGCGCCTGCAACGACGTCAGCGAGCGGCATTTCCAGACCGGTCTCAGCGGCCAGTGGACCAAGGGGAAATCCTGCGACACGTTCGGCCCGATCGGCCCCTGGCTGGTGACCCGCGACGAGATTCCCGACCCGCAGGCGCTGGACATGACGCTGGAGGTGAACGGGCAGCGGCGGCAGACCGGCACCACGTCGACGATGATCTTCACCGTCGCGCAGATCGTCTCGCACCTGTCGCAGCTGATGACGCTGCAGCCGGGCGACGTGATCTCGACCGGCACGCCGCCGGGGGTGGGCATGGGGATGAAGCCCGCGCCGGTCTACCTCAAGGACGGCGACGTGGTCGACCTCTGGATCGAGGGGCTGGGCCGGCAGCGGCAGAGGGTGCGGGCCGAGGCCTGACGCGCTCCCGGATCACGCGGCGCTTTTCAGCCGCTCGACGGAAATCCCGTGGGATTCGAGGTTCTGGCGCAGGCTGCGCGCCATCGCCACCGCCTCGGGCGTATCGCCATGCAGGCAGACCGTATCGATCCGGCAGGGAATACGCTTGCCGGACCGGGCGATGATCGCCCCGGCCCCCAGCATCTCGCGGATCCGCTCGGCCGCCGCCTCGGCATCGTGTAGCACCGCGCCCGGCAGCTTGCGGTCGACCAGCCGCGCGTCGTCCTCATAGGCGCGGTCGGCGAAGATCTCGCCCGCCCAGGCACAGCCCAGATCGCGGACGACCGCCTCCATGGCGGTTCCGGGCAGCACCATGATCACGATCTCCGGCTGCACCTTCAGCGCGGCGCCATAGCAGGCCCGCGCCATCTCGGCGTCGTCCGAGGCCATGTTCGACAGCGCCCCGTGCAGCTTGAAATGGCGCACCCGGTCGCCGGCGGCGCGCGCCATCGCCTGCGCCGCGCCCAGCTGGTAGGTGACCAGGTTGGCCAGCTCCTCCGCCGACAGCGTCAGGCGCCGGCGACCGAAGCCCTGCAGGTCGGCGAAGCCGGGATGCGCGCCGATGCCGACCCCGCGCGCGGCGGCAAGGCGCATGGTCCGCGCCATCACGTCGGGATCGCCGGCATGAAAGCCGCAGGCGATGTTCGCCGAGGTCACGATGTCGAGAAGCGCGTCATCGTCGCCCATCCGCCACGGGCCGAAACCCTCGCCGAGGTCCGAGTTCAGATCCACCGTGGTTTGCATCTCAGCTCCTTTCCAGATCGTCGCCGCAGGTCACCCCGCTGATCAGTTGATAGCCGAGCAGGTCGCCGATGTCGCGCGGATCGCGCACCAGCGGGCCCACCCTGCGGCGCAGATCGCGCCGTATCGCCGCCTCCGCCGCGAGCAGCCGGTCGGCCTCGTCCAGCGTCACCATGCGGAAGCGCAGCGCATCGCCCGGCGCCGCCTGGGCCAGAAGCGGCAGGTCGCAGGGCAGAACCGTGCCGATCCTCGGATAGCCGCCGATGGTCTGGCACTCGGCCATCAGCACCGTGGGGGTGCCCGCGCCGGTCAGCTGGATGTCGCCGGCGATGATCGGGTCCGAGACCAGTCCGGAGGCCCCGTCCGCCGCGAAGGGGGCGCCGTCATGATCGAGCGCGATGCCCTGCCGGTTGCCGGCGGCGGCACGCCTGAACCTCGTGTCCAGAAACCGCTCCAGCGTCTTCGTCGCGAAAAAGCCGGTCTGCGGCCCTTCGATCATCCGCACCGTGCCGCCGCCGCTGCGGTCCTCGACCTGCAGCGCGACCGGGCGGGCCGACGGATCCGGATCGTCGCCCAGCGGCAGACGGTCGCCCGCCGCGACGGGCCGGCCGATCCCGGCCGCCAGATGCGCCGACCGGCTGCCGAGGAACTCCGCGCTGCGCAGCCCGCCGGCAAGCGTCAGGTATCCATAGCTGCCGCGCCGCGCGCCGCCGATGGTCAGCACCTGACCGGGCTGCAGGAGATGCGCCGCGTTCCAGCGCAGCCGCTCACCGTCGCGGCTGGCGGCCATCTCGGCGCCGGTCAGCGCCACGAGCATCGGCGCGGTGACCTCGAAGGCGCCGCCGAGCCCGCCCATCTCCAGCGCCGCCACCGGTGCCGGCAGGGACAGCAGCGCCGCTGCCTCGGCCAGCGCAAGGCGGTCCATGGCGCCGCCGCGCGACAGCCCTTCCGCCGCGTGACCGGGCCGGCCGAGATCCTGCACGGTGATCGCCGGCCCCGCCTTGCGGACGATCAGATCGGCGCTCATCGGGCGGTCTCGCAGACCGCGCCGCCCGTCGGATCGCCGGCCGCGAGAAGCGCGTCCATCTCCCCGGCGCCGACCGCCACGAAGCGCACCGCGTCGCCGGTGCGCAGCGGCACCGGCTCGACCGCCTCGGGGCGGAACGGCCGGAACGCGGTCTGGCCGATCTGCCGCCAGCCGGTGGGCGAGGGGTTGGCGAAGAGCACCAGCTGCCGGACCGCCACCACCAGCGCGCCCGCGCCGACCTTCGGGGTCAGCGCCTCCTGCCGGGGCAGGTTCCAGTGCTCGGGCAACAGGCCCAGGTAGGGCTGGCCGGGGGCGAAGCCGATGGCCAGCACCGACAGCTCGGCCGCCTCGATCTGGCGCACCGCCTCGGCCGCATCGATTCCGGCCAGCGTCGCCGCCTCGGCGAGACCGGGACCGTGATCGCCGCCGAAGGCCACCGGGATCCGCCAGATGCGCGCGGGCGCGGGCCGGGCGACCACGTCCCAATCCTCGCCCGCCACCAGCGCCCGCAGCTGCGCCGTCACCTCCGCGCGCGAGGCAACGTTGGCATCGAAGCGGCAGAGGATCGAGGCCAGTGCCGGGACCACCTCGGTCACCCCGGTCAGCGGCGCCGATTCGGACTTGCGCAGCAGCGTCTGCACGGCGGCGCTGACCTGCGGATCGGCCACGGTGGCGAAGCGCAGGAGCAGCCCGTCAGGCCCCAGCGGCAGGATTTCCGGTTCGATCGCTTGCATTTCGCCCCCATCCCCGCCCAGACTTGGGCGCGCGGACAAGTTCCGCTTGACGTTAATGGCAAAATGATGACAATTTGTCAACGTTATGACTTCAACAATGCGCGCCCGACAAGACGGCGCCACGTTCAACGGGAGAACACCATGCTGAAATTCGCCGCCACATTCGCACTCGGGATCGGGCTTTCGGGCGCCGCCCTCGCCGAGGTCTGGGACATGCCGACGCCCTATGGCGACAGCACCTTCCACACCGCCAATATCCGGCAATTCGCGGCCGATGTCGCCCAGGCCACCGGCGGCGAATTCGAGATCGAGGTTCATTCTGCCGGGTCTCTGTTCCCGCATGGCGAGATCAAGAACGCGGTCCGCTCGCGGCAGGTCAACATCGGCGAGTTCTTCCTGTCGACCCTGTCGAACGAGGATCTTGCCTTCGGGATGGACAGCCAGCCGTTCCTGGCGACCAGTTACGACGAAGCGGCACGGCTCTGGGACGCCCAGAAGCCGGTGATCGAGGAGCTTCTGGCCGAACAGGGTCTGATGCCGCTCTTCACGGTGGCCTGGCCGGCGCAGGGGCTCTACACCAACGGCGAGATCCCCAACGTCGATGCCCTCGCCGGTCTTCGGTTCCGGGCCTACAACGCCGCGCTCGAGGAATTCGCGACGCTGGCCAAGGCGGCCCCGGTGCAGGTCGAGGCGCCGGACATCCCGCAGGCCTTCGCCACCGGCCAGGTCCAGGCGATGATCACCTCGCCCTCGACCGGGGCGAACTCCACCGCCTGGGATTTCGTCACCCATTACACCGCCATCGACGCCTGGGTGCCCAAGAACATCGTGGTGGTCAACAAGCGCGCCTTCGACGGGCTCGATCCCAAGTTTCAGGCAGCGCTGCTGGCCGCCGCCGAGACCGCCCAGACGCGCGGCTGGGAGATGTCCAAGGCCGAGACCGCCGAGAAGATCAAGGTGATGGCCGACAACGGCATGGTGATCGTCGATCCCAGCCCCGAGCTGGTCGAGGGCCTGCAAGCGATCGGCGCGCAGATGCTGGAGAACTGGAAAGCCAATGCCAGCGACAAGGCGTTGTCGGTGCTCGAGGCCTATCAGGCGCAATAAACCCCCCTGCCCCCGCCCCGGCGGGGGCCCGACCTGCCCGCACTCCCCCCTTCAAAGGAGCGATGCGATGCGCCGCCTTCTGGACCGCGTCTATCTGATCTCCGGCGGCCTGGCCGCCGCCGCCATCCTCGCCATCTGCCTGCTGGTGGCGGCGCAGGTCAGCCTCAACATCCTGGCCCGGATCGGCGGGCCGTCCCTGTCCTTCACCATCCCGTCCTATGCCGATTTCGCCGGTTACCTGCTGGCCGCCGCCACCTTCCTGGCCCTCGCCCATACCCTGCGCAGCGGTACCCATATCCGGGTCAACCTGGTGATCCAGCGGCTGCCCGCCGGCGCCCGCTGGACCTTCGAGCTCGCCAGCCTCGCCATCGGCGCGGCGCTCGGGGCCTTCGCGGTCTGGTTCACCGTCGCGCTGACCGCCGAGAGCTGGCACTATGGCGACAAGTCCACCGGCATCGTCGCGATCCCGCTCTGGATCCCGCAATCGGTGATGGTGGCCGGCCTCGTGCTGCTGACCGTCGCCTTCCTCGACACGCTGGTCGAGAGCCTGCGGGCGCGGGGCGCGATCCTGACCGACAGCGGATCGGAATAGGCCGATGTCCGATCCCGCCATCTTCCTGCTGCTGCTCGTCCTGCTGCTGTCGCTGCTGGCCGCCGGGGTCTGGGTCGCCATCTCGCTGATGCTGATGGCGCTGGCGGGGCTGGTGCTGTTCACCAACGCCCCCGCCGGGCTGGTCCTGGCCACCACGCTCTGGGGTCACAGCCACAGCTGGCCGCTGGCGGCGCTGCCGCTCTTCATCCTGATGGGCGAGATCCTGCTGCGGTCCCGGCTCAGCCAGGACATGTTCAGCGGCCTCGCCCCCTGGCTTGGCCGCGCGCCCGGCGGGCTCTTGCATGTCAACGTGCTGGGCTGCGCGATCTTCGCCGCGGTCTCGGGCTCCTCCGCCGCCACCGCCGCCACCATCGGCCGGATGTCGGTCCCCGAACTCACGAAACGGGGCTATCCCGAAAGCCTGATCCTCGGCACCCTGGCCGGATCGGCGACCCTGGGCCTGCTGATCCCGCCCTCGATCATCCTCATCGTCTATGGCGTGGCCACCGAGCAATCCATCGCCCGGCTTTTCGTCGCCGGCATCCTGCCGGGGCTGATGCTGGTCGGGCTCTTCGCGGGCTACGTGGCGGTCCGGGCCTGGCTCGACCCGACGCTGATCCCGGACGAGCCGGCGGGCGGAACCCTTGTCGAGAAACTGCGCGCCTCGCGCCGGCTGATCCCGGTGCTGCTGCTGATCGGCGGGGTGATCGGCACCATCTATACCGGTGTCGCCTCGCCCACCGATGCCGCCGCCATCGGCGTGGTGCTGGCGGTGCTGCTGGCGCTGTCCTCGGGCGGCTTCGGCTGGGCGGAGTTCAAGGACGCGCTCCTCTCGGCGACCCGCACCAGCTGCATGATCGCCTTCATCCTGCTCGGCGCCGCCTTCCTGTCCATCGCCATGGGCTTCACCGGCATCCCCCGCAATCTCGCCGCCTGGATCGGCACCTTCGATCTCTCGCCCTATGCGCTACTCGCGGTGCTGACCGTGTTCTTCATCCTGCTGGGCTGCTTCCTCGACGGCATCTCGGTGGTGGTGCTGACCACCTCGATCATCCTGCCGATGGTCCAGGCGGTGGGGATCGACCCGCTCTGGTTCGGGATCTACCTGGTGCTGGTGGTCGAGATGAGCCAGATCACCCCGCCGGTCGGCTTCAACCTCTTCGTGATCCAGGGCCTGACCGGCATCGACATCCTGCGGGTGGCGCGGGCGGCGCTGCCGTTCTTCGGCCTGCTGCTGCTGGGCACCCTGCTGATCACCGTCTTTCCGCAGATCGTGACGGTACTGCCCGATGCCATGGGCAACTGATCAGAGCGAGGCGGCGGCCCGGCTGGCCTGATCGTAGAGGCCAGACAGCGCCCTGAGCGTCGCCGCCACCTCGCGCAGCTTCTCGCCCTCGATCCCGGTATCGGGCAGGGTGCCCAGCAGGCATTGCTCGCGCAGCTCGCGGTACCGCTCGCACAGGTCCCGGCCGCTGTCGGAGGTGCGATAGAACACCTCCTTGCCGCGCTTCTCGGACGTGACCAGCGCCATCTTCAGCAGCTTGCGCAGCGCATAGTTGACGGTGTGGGAATCCTCGATGTTGAGCAGGAAGCAGATGTCCGACAGCCGCTTCTCGCGGTCCCGGTGATTGGTGTTGTGCAGCACCAGGATCTCCAGTGGCGAAAGTTCCGGCGCGCCGACCGCCGCCATGCAGCGCTGCATCCAGCGGGTGAAGCCGTTATAGGCGATGATCAGCCCGTATTCGAACTCCGACGCTTCCCATCCCGGGCCTTCCGCAAGATGCCGGGACGAGACGATTCGACGGTTTTTTGCCGACATGGTGCCTCCGTTGCTGCCCAGAAGGGCTACCCTATCGGCCGCATGTTGCCAACGTTTCGGCGGCATTTCTTCAGGGTGATCGCGCCGTCAGACGGTTTGTACCTGCGATCCGGCCCGCGCCCGCTCAGCTTTCGGCGGGCGCTTTCGCCGCGTCGGCGCCGGTCCGGCGCGCGCAGCTGGCGCTGACCTCGGCGCCGCTCTCGATGGTCAGGGTCTCGTAATGGATCGCCCCGGAGACCTGCGCGCGCGAGTGAAGGGTGACGTGGCGGCCGTGGATCTCGCCCTCGAACCGGCCCTTGATGCCGACGCTCTCGGCATGCAGCTCGCCCAGGGCCGAGCCGCCCTCCTCGATCACGATGGCATCGGCGAAGATCTTGCCGTCGATATGGCCGAGCAGCTCCATCAGGCCGGGCACGGTCAGATCGCCCGACAGCTTGGCGCCGGCGGCAAAATGCGAGCGCCCGCCGGACGGCCGGGACGGGGCGCTCTGGGGCGAGGTGCCGGGGGTCTGGGACATGGTCAGGGCTCCGATGGCTCTGGGACAGGGCGCGCAGGCGCCCGTCCGGTGGGTCTGCGGCAAGACTAGACGCCCGGCGCCCCCCGAGGATAGCGGAAAAGCGCCACCCGCGCGACCGACGTGGCGGCCCTGCCGCAGTTCGCCCAGGGGCCCGCCGATTGACAGGGTCCAGCGCGGCGCGGTTAACTGACCGCCGGGCCCGCGCGCCCGCACGCCCCCCGGACCGAGGAGACCGCCATGACCCTGCCGGACGAGCTTGCCTCCCGCATCGCCACGGCGGTGGCGGAGGGGTTCGATGACCAGATCGCCTTCACCCGCGAGTTGATCCGGTTTCCCTCGACGCGCGGCACCGAGCACGCGGTGCAGGATTTCGTCTTTCGCGCGCTGCGCCAGCGCGGCTATGCGATGGAGCGCTTCGAGATGGACCGCGCCGCCCTCGCCGCCCACCCGGGCGCCGGCCGGTTCGGCCCCGCCCATTCCGAGGCGCCCATCGTGGTCGGCATCCACCGCCCGCGAACCGAGGCCGGGCGCTCGCTGATCCTGCAGGCCCACGTCGACGTCGTCCCCACCGGCCCGGCCGAGATGTGGACCCACCCGCCCTTCGATCCGGTGATCGAGGGCGACTGGCTCTACGGGCGCGGCGGCGCCGACATGAAGGCAGGTCACGCCGCCAACATCTTCGCGCTCGACGCGCTGCGCCGGATCGGGCTGGCGCCCGCCGCCACGGTCTACGTGCAATCGGTGGTCGAGGAGGAATCCACCGGCAACGGCGCGCTGATGACCCATCTGCGCGGCTACCGGGCCGACGCGGTGCTGATCCCCGAACCCGAGGAGGAGATGCTGGTGCGGGCCAATGTCGGCACGCTCTGGTTCCAGGTCGAGGTGCGCGGCACCCCGGTCCATGTGCGCGAGATGGGTAGCGGCGCCAATGCCATCGATGCCGCCTACCGGGTGGTCGGCGCGCTGCGCGAACTGGAGCAGGCGTGGAACGACGACAAGGCGGGCCGGCCGCATTTCGAGACCGAGGCGCATCCGATCAACCTCAACATCGGCAAGATCGAGGGCGGCGACTGGGCCTCCTCGGTGCCCTCCTGGTGCCGGATCGACTGCCGCATCGCGATCTATCCCGGGACCCCGGCGGCCGAGGCGGCCCGGGCAATCGAGGCGAAGGTCGCCGAATTCGCGCGCAGCGATCCGTTCCTGTCGGGCAACGTGCCGCCCACCGTCACCTTCAACGGGTTTCACGCCGAGGGCTACGTGCTCGAGCCCGGCTCGCAGGCCGAGGCGGTGCTGGCCGGCGCCCACCGCGCCGCGACCGGGCGCGAGCTGCAGAGCTTCATGACCCCGGGCTATCTCGACACCCGCGTCCACGCGCTCTACGACAAGGTGCCGGCGCTCTGCTACGGGCCGATCTCCGAGAACATCCACGGCGTCGACGAGCGGGTCAGCCTGTCGTCGCTGAAGCGGGTCACCACCGCGATGGCGCTCTTCGTCGCCGAGTGGTGCGGCACCGAGGCATGGGAGGACTGAGGCCGGACGGGCCCCATCGGAACTGACCTGCCGGCTGCGCAGAGGATCACGGGATCAGAGGATCGACCTTGTCCTGCCTGAAACACGCCTCAGGCGCGCGTTCCGCGAGGCTGGGGAGGTTTCGGCGCAGTCCGGGAAGGGCCCGCAGGGCAATGGATCCAAAATGGGGCATCGTGCGCCAGGGCTGCTCCGGTGCCAACGAGGCATAAGTATGCGCACCTCACTGATTCGAATTTTCCGATTCAGTCCTATGCCTCTGAAAATAATGAACTATTTGTCTGACGTCAGCGCTTGTGGGACAGATTTGAATATTTTTGAACAAAGGAGGGGTTCTGGTTCATCATAGCCTTTAACAGGCCGATGAAGAAGTCGGCGACGCGGAACGGTTTCCTTTCGGCGGAACTGGCCGGGTTTGGTTTCGGGCGCTTCGACGCAGAAGGCCTGCGTGTCTGACGCGGTCTCTCGTCATCATGCGGCCAACAGCCTGGGCAGTCGCGCGAGGTTGTTGGCGGCCATCGTAAGGAAGAAGCGGGAGCGCACCCGTTCGAGGCCGCGATAGACGGTCTGGGCCATGCCGCCGACGGTCTTGGCCCAGCCGAAAGCCTCTTCGATTCGTTTGCGGTGCTTGATCGACAGCGCGCAACCTTCATGCCGGGTGGTTCTGGCGTCGATCGCTGAATATCGGGATTTCTGAGCGACATGAGGGGTCACGCAGGCTTTTCGCAGGTCGGCGACGAACTCGGCCGCGTCGAACCCCTTGTCAGCGCCCAGCGTCAACTGTCGGGTCGACCCCGGGGAATGGCGATGGATCATGTCGAGGGCGGCGCGCCGTTCCGCATGGCCGTCGGCTTGGGTCAGGTCGCCCTGCACGATCAGACCGGAGCGGTTTTCCATCAGAGCATGACCCATGAAGCAGAGCATGGCGCCGGTGCCGGGGGACTTCTTGTAGAGCCGCGCGTCCGGGTCGGTGGTCGAGGCATGGCTGGCATTGGACCGCTTCTCACCCCGGAAATCGACTTC
>JAGRMU010000603.1 GCA_020441165.1 Sedimentitalea sp. | reverse complement strand
CTGGGGCGCAGGATGCCGCTGACCTCGGCGGCGGTGGTGGTCGGCGGGCTCAGCCTGATCGGGGTTCCGGGCACCGCCGGTTTCGTGTCGAAATGGTATCTGGTGGAGGCGGCTCTGGAAAAGGGCTGGTGGCCGATCGCGATCCTGATCGTCGCTTCGAGCCTTCTGGCGGTGATCTATGTCTGGCGGGTGATCGAGGTGCTCTACATGCAGCCCACCCCCGCGGACAGCCAGGTCGAGGAAGCGCCGATGTCGATGCTGGTGCCGATGTGGATCGTGGCGCTGGCCTGCATCTATTTCGGCCTCGACACCGATCTGACCCTGACTGCGGCGCGCGCCGCGGCCGAGGGGCTGATGGCCGGGTCCTCCGGCATGATGCATTAGGGGGGCGGCATGGACACCAACACGGCCATTCTCGCCAGCATGCTCATCCCGGCCCTCGCGGCCCTGGGCAACATCGTCCTGCGCAATTCCCCCAACCTGCGCGACGGGATGACCCTGACGGCGGCGGTGCTCACGTTCCTCTGCGTGCTGAACATCCTGGCCAATGTCGGCAGCGGCACCACCGAACCGCTGGTGCTCTTCTCGGTGATGCCGGGGCTGGACCTGGCCTTCAACGTCGAGCCTTTGGGGCTGCTCTTCGCGCTGATCGCCAGCGGGCTGTGGATCGTCACCCATCTCTACGGCGTCGGCTACATGCGCGGCAACAACGAGTCCCACCACGCGCGGTTCTTCTGCTTCTTCTCGATCGCCATCGCCACCACCATGGGCATCGCCTTCGCCGCGAACATGTTCACGCTGTTCCTCTTCTACGAGGCGCTGACCCTGTCGACCTTCCCGCTGGTCGCGCACAAGGGCACGCCCGAGGCGCGCGACGGCGCGCGCACCTATCTGGGGATCCTGATCGGCACCTCGATCGGGCTGCAGCTGGTGGCGGTGATCTGGACCTGGACGATCACCGGGACGCTGGATTTCACCAAGGGCGGCATCCTGGAGGGCCA
>JAGRMU010000602.1 GCA_020441165.1 Sedimentitalea sp. | reverse complement strand
TCGATCGGCGCAGGCGCGAAGGGCGACGGGCGGGCATTGCCGGTCTGGCGGGCCTTCATCACCGTCGCCTGGCCGGTCAGCCCGCCGGTCTCGAGGATCTGGCTCCAGCGATAGGAGAACCAGCCGTTGCGCACCACCAGCACATCGGCGCCCCGGGCGAACTGGCGCGCCACCGATTCCATCGCGTAGGTGCCGCCGCCGGGCACGATCGCCACCGCCTCGGCGGCATAGACGTCGCGCAGCATCTCGGAGATGTCGCGCATCACCTGCTGGAAGACGGCGGACATGTGGTTGAGCGAGCGGTCGGTGAAGACCACCGAGAACTCCTCCAGTCCGGTCGGATCGACCGTATCGAGCAAGGCGGGCATGGCAGTCTCCATCTGGGGTCGCGCCCTTGCATAACCCGCCCGGAGGACCGATTGCAAAGACTGTTTGCCCGAGACGGCCCGGGCATCCGGAATCAGAGCGGTCCGGGGCGGCGCTCATCGCTGAGCAGCACGTTGGCCTCGACCTCTCCGGCGCCGGGGAGGGTCATGATCCGGCGCCGCAGCACCCGCTCGAAATCGGGCAGGTCGCGGGCCACCACGCGTAGCCGGTAGTCATAGAGCCCGAGTACGTGCTCGACCGTCTGCACCTCGGGAACGGCGCTGACCGCGCGCTCGAAATCGGCGTGGCTGACCTGCCCCTTGCGGGCCAGCTTGACCCCCAGGAAGACGGTGACGCCGAAGCCGAGCGCCACCGCGTCGAGCCGCAACCGTCGCCCCTTGATCACGCCCGCCGCTTCCAGCCGGCGGATGCGGCGCCAGGCGGTCGGCTGCGAGAGGCCGAACCTGCGGCCCAGAACGCCGGCGCTCTGGCCGGCATCCTCCACCAGGGCGCGGAGCAGCTTTCGGTCGATCTCGTCGAGGTCGATCATACCGGCAGGGCCTCGTCGCTCTTCACCCGCGTGATATGCATCAGCGGCTCGATATCGGCGATATGCGGGAGGGTCAGGATGCGGTTGCGATAGATGGCCTGGTAATCGGCCATGTCGCGGGCGATCACCGACAGGCGCACATCCACCCGTCCGAGGAAGGTCTGGATCTCCAGCACTTCGGGCACCGCGCGGGCCGCCTCGAGAAACTCGTCGAAGGCGCGCGGCTGGGTCTTGTCCAGGGTGAAGCGCAGACTGACCTCGACCGCATAGCCGAGCGCCGCCCAGTCGATGATCGCCTCGCTGCCCCGGATCAGACCGGCCTCGCTCATCCGCGCCAGGCGCCGCGTGCAGACCCCGAGGCTCAACCGGCAGCGGTCGGCCAGGTCGCTGGTCGAGAGGCCGGGATCGGCCTGAAGCTGGCGCAAGATGCGGCGGTCGGCGTCGTCAAGCATGATTTACCCGGTTTCAGCAGCATTGATGAATGGATTCATCGCACATCGCGGAAATAACGGCCATGGGGAAATCGCAATCCCCCGGCTTGCAGGGTAGAACGCTTCCCGAATCCAACCAGCAAGGGGACGAGACATGCGCGTTTATTACGACCGGGATTGCGACATCAATCTGATCAAGGACAAGAAGGTGGCCATTCTCGGCTATGGCAGCCAGGGCCATGCCCATGCGCTGAACCTGCGCGACAGCGGTGCCAAGAACCTCTGCGTCGCGCTGCGCGACGGCTCGGCCAGCGCGGCCAAGGCCAAGGCCGAGGGGCTGACCGTGATGGGGATCGCCGAGGCCGCGGCCTGGGCCGACCTGATCATGTTCACCATGCC
>JAGRMU010000601.1:822-1094 GCA_020441165.1 Sedimentitalea sp. | reverse complement strand
GCGGTGTCCCGGTTCTCCCAGCCCGGATTGGGAAAGCGGCTTTGCATGTGGTGGCCGGGGCGCCCGCGGGTGGGCCGGTCGACCGCGTTCGAGACCAGCCGGTCGATGCTGGCGGGGTTGGGCTCGGTCCGGCCGGGCGCGGCGGCGCCGCCGGTCAGGAAGGCGGCATAGAGCCCGTCGGCCTGCGGCCAGATCTTGCGCGCCACGAAGCAGTCGGACCGACGTAGCAGCTGCAGGTGATCGTCGTAGAAGATGTGCGGCTTGCCCTGGAA
>JAGRMU010000601.1:0-777 GCA_020441165.1 Sedimentitalea sp. | reverse complement strand
CGCGCCAGGGTCTGGTAGTAGCTTTCGTCGGGGATCCAGACGCGCCGGAAATAGCGGTCGAAGGCGGGCCGGTCGGGATCGTTGAGGATCGCCGTGAGCGTCCGGCGGGTCAGGCACCACCACTGGCTGCCCAGATGCGGCACTAGGCGCGCCGGGATGCGGCGCTTCAGCCCGATCCGGCGCTGCAGCGCCACGTAGCGGTCGAAGAGACGCCGGCGCGTCCGCCACGAGAACGGAAAGCGCAGGGTAAAGCGCTCGTGATCCAGCCCGCCCACGGTCCAGGGCACGTCCGCGGTGGTCGCGCTTTCGATGAAATCGGTGTCCGGTCGCGCGTCGAGATAGGCGATCAGCTGGCGCACCGGACGCAGTGGCAGGCAGGCGCCCGAGGCCAGGTAGACATGGCGCACCTCGGCGAAGCTGGCCAGCATCAGCTCGGAGGCCGCCTGCGAGGCCTGCACGATCCCCCAGGTGCCCCATTCGCAGCGGTGCCGGCGGCTGAACCGGATCAGCGGATCGCCGGCGAGGGCGGCGGTGAAGCGCTGGTATTGCGGCTGCGGCACCATGCTGTCCACATGCAGCACCACCGGGCAGCCGGCGGCGGTCCAGTGCCGCGCCACCTGCGCCGCCCGGTCGAGCGCGGTGTGCACCAGCATGACGACCCCGACGCTCACGCCCAGTTGCCTTTCGACATCAGCCCGAGGATCTCGAGCTGCCGCCAGTTGATGTATTTCTCGGACCACTGGCACCAGAGCCCGGGGTCGCCACCGCCGCGCGCAT
>JAGRMU010000011.1:4422-4913 GCA_020441165.1 Sedimentitalea sp. | reverse complement strand
TCCTTGTAATAGGCGCATTCGTCAGGCACCCGCAGCACCGGCAATGCGCCGAGGCCGGCGATCGGTTCGGAGACGATGTAGAAATGCTCGCAGGCCTGGAGCGGGACATTGACCCCCAGCATCCGGCCCACGCCGTGCCCCCACATGCCGGCGCAGTTCACCACCATCTCGCAGGCGATGTGGCCCGGCCCCGAGGCTGCCGTGTAGTCCAGGCCGGTGATCCGCGCGCCCTGCCGGCGCACCCCGGTCACGGCGGTGTATTCGGCGATCACCGCGCCGCGCTGGCGGGCGCCCTTGGCCAGGGCCCGCGCGATGTTGCCCGGATCGCCCTGCCCGTCGGTGGGCAGCCAGACCCCGGCGGTGACTCCGTCCATGTTAAGATGCGGATAGCGGTCCCTGATCTCGGCGGGCGAGATCTCCTCGACCGGCACCCCGAAGGCGCGGGCCATGGCGGCATTGCGGAAGAGCTCCTCGCGGCGCTCGGCGGTCAG
>JAGRMU010000011.1:0-4223 GCA_020441165.1 Sedimentitalea sp. | reverse complement strand
CAGCCGAGCCTGGTCAGGTGATAGGTCACCGAGGCACCGATCACGCCGCCGCCGATGATGACGACGCGGGCGGACTGGGGAAGGTCGGTCATTCGCTTGTCCCTTCGGTTCCGGATCGCCGGTGCGATCCGCGGTTTGTTTCATGTCGGATCGCTGGCGCGATCCGAATCCGTTTTGTGTGTCGGATCGCTCACGCGATCCGGAGTGATTCCGTGCGTCGGATCGCTGGCGCGATCCGGAGTGATTCCGTTTGTCGGATCGCTCACGCGATCCGGTTCGATTTCATGTATTCGGATCGCTCACGCGATCCGACGGGCGGCGAGGGGCGCTGCCCCTCGCGCTCCCCGGAGTATTTGGAGCAAGAGGAAACCGGCATCGGGTCAGACGATCCGGTGCCCGGCGGCACGCAGGCGGCGGGCCAGCTCGGCGATATGGGCGGGGCCGATCTCGCAGCAGCCGCCGAGGATCGTCGCCCCCTGCGCCACCCAGCCCATGGCATGGTCGGCATAGGTCTGCGGGTCCATGTCGGCGCGCCGCTCCAGCAGGTCGACGGTGGGTGCCTCCGCCAGGAAGGCGTCGGAGATGCGGGTGAACCCGTTGGCATAGGCCCCGAAGGGCCGTCCGAAGGTCCTGAGGATCTCCAGCGCCGCCGGCACCGCCTCGGGCCGCGTGCAGTTGACCAGCACCGCGTCCGGCGCGAAGCGCGCCAGCAGCGCGCCGATGCGCGCGAGCGGCTCGCCCGAGCGCAGGCGGGTGCCGTCCTCGTCCTGCACGGTCAGCGCCAGCCAGACCGGCTTGCCGCAGCCTCGCGTGGCCAGCAGCGCGCCCTCGGCCTCGCGCAGCGAGGACACGGTCTCGATCAGGAAGAGATCGACGCGCGGCGCCATCAGCTGCACCAGTTCGCCGAATTTCAGCGCCGCCTCGGAGGGGTCCGGCTCCAGATCCGGCCGGTAGGACGCCAAGAGCGGGCCGAGCGAGCCGGCGATGCACCCGCCATAGCGGGCCCGGGCCATCTCCACCTGCGCCATCGCGGTCTCGATCAGCGCCGGGATCTGGTCGCCCAGCCCTTCGCGGTCGAGCCGGCTGCGATGCACCGCATAGGTGTTGGTGGTGGCGATGGTGGCCCCGACCGCGAAATAGTCGCAATGCACCTGACCGACGAGGCCCGGATCGTCGATCATTACCCTGGTCGACCAGAGCGGGGTCGCGAGGTTGCCGCTGCGCTTGACCAGTTCCTGCCCGATCGCGCCGTCCATCAGGGTGATGTCGGTCATGCCCTGATCCTGTCGTTGCGCGGGTCCCAGAGCGGGCCATCCTCCTGTACCACCGCGCGGTGGCGGGCGCCGTAGATCTCGACCTCGACCTCGGTGCCGGGCACGGCGAGGTCGCTGTGCAGCATGGCGAGGGCGATGGAGACCCCGACACGGTAGCCCCAGGCGCCCGAGGTGGTCTCGCCGACGATCTGCCCACCGTGCCAAAGCGTCGACATGGGGGGGGCGTCGGCCTCGCCGGCCTCGACGATCAGGGTGACGAAGCGCTTCTTCGATCCACCGCGCCTTTCGGCCTCCAGCGCCGCCTTGCCGGGGTAATCCGGCTTATCCCAGTCGATGAACCGCCCGAGCCCGCCCTCGAGCAGGCTGTAATCGGTGGACAGATCCCCCTTCCAGGCGCGATATCCCTTCTCGATGCGCAGGGAATTCAGCGCGAACATGCCGAAAGGCTTCACCCCCGCCGCGGTCAGCGCGTCCCAGATCGCCGGGGCAACGTCGGGGGCGCAGTGGATCTCCCATCCCAGCTCGCCGGCGAAGGACACCCGCAGCAACGCGCAGTCCTGGCCGGCGACCTGGCCTTCGAACAGCGCCGAGAGCCAGGGCGCGGCCAGATCGTGATCGGCCAGCGGCGCGAGGATCTCGCGCGCCTGGGGGCCGGTGACCAGCAGGCACTCAACCTCGTCGGAATGATCGGTCACGGTGATCCCCTCGGGCGCCTGGCGCGCGAAGATCTCGGCATCGTGCCACTGGGCGACGGCGGCGGTGATCAGCCCGACCTCGTCCGGCCCATGCACCATCACCGAGCACTCGGTCAGGATCCGGCCCCGCGCGTCGGGGAAATAGGCCAGGCCGACGCGCCCCGGCGCGGGCAGGCGCGAGGCGGTCAGCCCGTCGACGAAATCGCGCGCGCCGGGGCCTTCGACCTTCAGCCGGGTGAAGCCGGAAATGGCGATCACCCCGCAAGCGTCGCGCACCGCCTCGCATTCCTCGCGGATCCGCGCCTCCCAGGGGCCGGCGCGGTTCCAGGTTTGCGTGGCCGTCTCGCCGGTATCGTCGCCCGGCCGGGCGAACCAGTTGGCCCGTTCCCAGCCGTTATAGGCGCCGAAGACCGCGCCTGCATCCTTGAGCCGGCCGTGCAGGGGCGAGAGCCGCTTGCCGCGCCCCGCCGGCCAGCTGTGCCACGGAAAATGCATCGCGTATTCGTGGCCATAGGTCTCGATCCCCTTGGCGATGCAATAGTCGCGGTCGGCGTAAGACGTGTAGCGGCGCGGGTCGCAGGCCCACATGTCCCATTCGGTGGCGCCCTCGGTCACCCATTCGGCCAGCACCTTGCCGGCCCCGCCCGCCTGGGCGATGCCGAAGGTGAAAACGCAGGCCTCGAAGGCATTGGGCACGCCCGGCATCGGCCCGATCAGCGGCAGCCCGTCGGGGGCATAGGGGATCGGGCCGTTGATCACCTTGGAGATGCCGGCGCGGCCCAGCAGGGGCACCCGCGCCATCGCGTCCTCGATATACCATTCCAGCCGTTCCAGATCGTCGGGGTAGAGCTGGAAGCTGAAATCGGCCGGCATCGGATCGTCCGGCGTGACCCAATGGGCCTTGCAGTTGCGCTCGTAGGGGCCGAGGTTCAGACCGTTCTTCTCCTGCCGCAGGTAGTAGGAGCTGTCGACATCGCGCAGCAGCGGCAGCTTGCGGCCGTGCGCGCGGGACCAGGCCTCGATCTCGGGGATCTCGTCGGTCAGCAGATACTGGTGGCTCATCACCATCATCGGCACGGTGCGCCCGCCGAAGGGTTTGAACCACTCGCCGACCCGCTGCGCGTAGTATCCGGCGGCGTTGACGACGATCTCGCAGCGGATGTCGCCCTTGGGCGTGTGCACGATCCAATCGCCGTTCTCGCGGTCGATGCCGGTGGCGGGACAGAACCGCTCGATCCGCGCGCCCAGATCGCGCGCGCCCTTGGCCAGCGCCTGGGTCAGCTGCGCCGGGTCGATATCGCCATCGTTGGGATCGAAAAGCGCGCCCTTGAGGTCATGGGTCTCCAGGAAGGGATAGCGGTCCTTGATCTCACTCACGCCGAGGATGTCGATCTCCATGCCCTGATAGCGGCCCATGCCCCTGGCGCGGGCGAACTCCTGCATCCGCTCGGGCGAATGGGCCAGCCGGATCGAGCCGGTGACGTGGTAGTTCATCGGGTAGTCCACCGACTCGGCCAGCCCGCGATAGAGCTCGGTCGAATAGCGCTGCATGTTCATGATCGACCATGAGGTCGAGAAGGTCGGCACGTTGCCGGCAGCGTGCCAGGTGCTGCCGGCGGTCAGCTCGTTCTTTTCCAGCAGCACGCAGTCGGTCCAGCCCGCCTTGGCCAGATGATAAAGCGACGAGGCGCCGACGGCGCCGCCGCCGATGATCACCACGCGGGCGGTTTTCGGGAAATCGGCCATGCTCAGCTCTCCGCTATTGCGCCCGTCGGGGCAGATCGTCGGTGATGTCGTAGTAGTCGCCCTTGTCCGCCACGAAGATGTGGCGGGCGACGCGCAGCCCGGTGGGCGCATCGAGCGCGCCCATGGCGATCGAGGTCGCGGCCTCGCCCTCGGCCTTCCAGAAGAGGAAGCTGCCGCAGGTGCCGCAGAAGCCGCGCTGCGCCCGGTCGCTGGAGCGATACCAGCGCAAGCCGTCCTGCGCGGTCAGGGTCAGCTGGTCGTCGGGCACATGGGTGGAGGCCCAGAGATGGCCCGATTGCCGCCGGCACTGGCCGCAATGGCAGACCGAGGCGGGCGGCATCTCGCCCGCGATCTCGAACCGGACGCCGCCGCAATTGCAGGATCCCGTGCGCATCTCTATCCCCTCGGTTGCGGCATGGCGCTGGCGCCCAGAAGCACGCCGTAGACGATGAAGCAGCCGGCCATGAACCGGCGCACCCAGGCGTTGAACACCGCCCCCAGCGCCGCC
>JAGRMU010000600.1 GCA_020441165.1 Sedimentitalea sp. | reverse complement strand
ACATTGCGCCGCGCCTCCGCCTCGCGCTCGGGATCGTCGCCACCGGTGGCCGGCAGCGGGCTGACCACGTCGCGCAGGCCCAGCGGCCGGTCGATGGGCAGGCTCAGCTGCCCGGCGCGCAGGTTGCCGGCCCGCCCCAGACCGCGCGAATACTCCGCGACGATGTTGTCGCGCCCCGGTGCGGGACGCGCCCCCGAGACCCCGTCGCCGAACTCGACCACGGTCTCGCCCGCCTCGGTGCGCCGGGTGCGGAACACCCGCGCCGAGGCGCCGCGGTCGTAGAGATCGGGCAGCTCGCGCCACTCCACCCCGTCCACCCGCAGCGTCAGGGTCGAGGCGACGCCGGTCTCGGTCGGGGCCAGCCGGTGGGTGACCGGCGCCTGTTTCAGCAGGAATTTCTGGAACGGCTGGCGCGGATCGCCATGGCCGAGGATCTCGGTCGTGCCCTCGCCATGGGCGGCGCGGGCGACGTTGGCGTGAATCCGCAGGCTGGCGCGGTCGAAGGCGGCGCCCAGGGACGAGCGGAGGACCAGCGCGCTGTGTGTCGCGTCGCTGGACTGCAGGTGATCGAGAGACGCGACCTCGACGATCTCCTCGCCATCCTCTGGCGCGGGGGTCACCAGCAGATCGGCCGGCGCAGCCTCAGCGGTGCCGATGAACCCGTCCGCGTCGCGCAAGAGCCAGCCGAACCGCGCCGGATCGCCGGGCACCGGACCGGGATCGGCCATCAGGGTCAGCTCGGCACCCTTGGTCAGCCCGCGCCAGGCGCCATCCTCGGCGGTCAGCCCGATCTGCTGCGCCCGCAGCCGCAGCCGGGCCCGGCGTCCCCGGAAGATCAGCTTGCGCCCGGCGGGCAGGTCGGTTCGCCCCTCCAGCTCGATCACGCTGCCCGCCACCCAACCGGTTTCGGGCGTCTCGGCCAGGGCGATCTCGGTGCTGCCGCCATGGAGCGAAACCTGGCGCGGGTGCTTGTCGAACTCGGCCAGGGTCTCGGTGGTGTCGAGTACCAGCCGCGTGGACTTGCCGGCGATCGCATAGGCGGCCAGCGCGTCGTCGCGGGCCTCGGTGATCCGGTAGAGCTCGACCAGCCCGCCGGGCAGGGTCAGCGCCACCCAGCTGCCCGCAACGAAGGACTTGTGAATCGCATCGAGGTTCAGAACGCCGCCAGCGATCGGCTTGAAGCACCAGTCGCCGGGCGAGGTCTCGTCGCCCTCGATGCACGACGGCGAATTGACGGGCACGCCGCTGGTGGCGGTGATCACCGGGCCGGCTTTCGGACGATAGCCGAACTTAGCGCGCTGGTCCGGCGAGAGCACCGCGGGATGCGGCGCGTTGTGCCCGAAAAGTGCGGCGCGCTCGCGCAGGTGATAGAACCGGTGCCCCGCCTGCGCCGGCAGGCCCGGCGGATGGACCGAGCCCAGCGGGATGTCCCAGCCGACACGGGTCCGGTTCAGCGCCGCATCCGGCGTCACCGAGGTCAGGCGGCGGAAATCCCAGCGCTCCGAGCCGGGATCGAAATCGGCGGCCTCGGGATCGCCGCGCTGGCGGCCGACGATCAGCACCGCGTCGCCCACCTGCAGCGCCGGGGTGCCCTCCAGCCAGGTGCCCAGATCGCCCTTCGCCGGCGGGATCCGGCGG
>JAGRMU010000599.1 GCA_020441165.1 Sedimentitalea sp. | reverse complement strand
CGATGCCGATGCGCTGGCGCTGCCCCCCCGACAGCTCGTGCGGATAGCGCGCCGCACTGTCGGCGGGCAGGCGGACCATATCGAGAAGATCCGAAATGCGGGTCTCGAGACGGTCGCGCGGCAGCTCGGCCAGTCGCAGGCCTTCGGTGAGGATCTCTGCCACCGTCATGCGGGGATGCAGCGAGGCCAGCGGATCCTGAAACACGATCTGCATGCGCCGGCGCAGCTGGCGCAGCGCTTCGCGGTCGGCCCCGGTCACATCCCGGCCCGAGAGCAGCACCTGCCCCGAACTGGGCTCGATCAGGCGCAAGATGCTGCGTCCGAGGGTGGATTTCCCGCATCCGGACTCGCCGACCAGGCCGAAGGTCTCTCCGGCCGCGATATCGAACGACACGTCCGACACGGCCTGAACCGACCCGACCTGGCGCCCGAGCACGCCGCCGCGCAGGGGAAACTGCTTGACCAGGTTGCGCACCGACAGAACCGGTGCGGGCGACGCATCCCTGGCCGCGACGGGCGTGGCGTCCCGCGTCGCCGCGACGGGAGCGATCACGACGCAGCCTCGCAGTGCCCGGGCGGTAGCGGAAAATGACAGGCGCTGTCCGTCGCGCCGCAGCGTTGCAGGCGGGGATCGACTGTGCGGCAGATGCCCTGCGCCCGGTCGCAGCGCGGGTGGAAGGAACAACCCGTCGGGCGAGCGAAGATCGACGGCGGCGTGCCGTCGATCTGGCTGAGCCCGCCTGCCCGCTCGAGGCTCGGCACCGCCCGGATCAGCCCGGCGGTATAGGGGTGGGCGGTCTGGTAGAACACCGGGTCGGTGGCGCCGCGTTCCACCACGCGGCCGGCATACATCACCGCGACCTGGTCGGCGAACCCGGCGACGATCCCGAGATCGTGGGTGATCAGCACCAGCCCGATGCCCAGATCGCGCCGCAATTCAGCCAGAAGCTCCAAAATCTGCGCCTGCACCGTGACGTCGAGCGCGGTCGTCGGTTCATCGGCGATCACCAGGTCGGGCCGGTTGGCCAGTGCCATCGCGATCATCGCCCGCTGCC
>JAGRMU010000598.1 GCA_020441165.1 Sedimentitalea sp. | reverse complement strand
ATCACATCATTTGTGCAACAGAGCCGGTCAAAGACCTCAAGTAGGCTGTCATGCCGTCTTCGGTTGTTTCGGTCATTCCAGTACTGTCGGCTCTTTTTCTTGCCGTGAAATGTCGGCGCGTGGATGACATAATGCACCGCGACGCCGAACTCGTCTTTCAACCAGCACGAGAATCCATGGACAAGCCTGCGCTGGTCGTCGAGCGGCAGTTCGGCAGGCAGCGCGGGGCGGAGTTCACGAGCGACACGCGCATTGCGCCTGGTCTCGCTCGCTTCAGCAGCGTTCCACAATTCTGCAGCACCCGACGACCAGTTTGCGAAGCCCTCGGCGAGCAATCCCGGCACCCTGGAGTAGCTGTAGATCTTGCCGGTTCGCAGGTCAGTCATCTTGGTTCGAGCAGCATAGGCGGCAGCCGCAACCGAAGAGCGCCCATCGGCGCGGGAGATTACAAGAAGTGGACAATGGCTTGCTGGATGTATCATCGAAAGGAAGATCGAGCCCCGGGCGGATCTTCGCACAAAAAAAGCCCGCGGCAGGCGCGCTGCAAACTTCAGTTTGCGTAATTGCGCCCTTGCCTTTCAGGGCAGCGGGATTTTGCGCCGCGCCCGGAATGTCTCTCATCGTGTCAGAAAATTCGAGCGGGCTGCAAGTCCAGGCTGCAAGTCCTCTTCAGAAAACCGATGAGAGGATGACCGACATGGCAAAAATCGATGATCAGATCACACAGATCGAAATGAAGATCGAGCAGCAAAAGCAGCGGTTGCGCGATCTCAAGGCGCAGGAGACCAAGCAGCAACGCAAAGACGAAACCCGTCGCAAGATCCTTTATGGCGCGGCCTTTCTCTCCTTGGTGAAAAGCCTGCCCGAGGAAGGGCGCGACACAGCACTGGAGCGCATTCATCGCTTCATCAGTGCCGCGAGGGACCGCGAATTTCTCGGATTGCCGCCAAAATAGCCTCCATCATTGGACTCCGCCCATGGGGCCGGGGCCGCGCGCGAGGCCCTAACGGCGAGCCGCCGGATTGCGAATTGCGCCGGATGGCCGATCAAGCCACCCGGTGCAAACCAGCATCGCATTTCGGCGTCATGCCGGGGCGATCGCCGAGCGGTCTTCAGGCGGCAATCGGACGCGCGCGGCGGCTGCCGGCGAAGCGAGACATCGGATCGTATGTCGCGCCGAGCCGGGACAAATGCGCGGACGCCTCCCGCGAATGGGTCGGGAGCGGGCGGTGCGGACGATCGAGATCGGCCTCGCCGACATAGGATCCACTGCAGAACGGAACCAGGGTGTCGATCGCGGTCCGCAACCAGGTCTCGTTGGCGGCATCCCTGTCTTCATCCTGCCAGATCGCATAGACGGCGCCGAAGATCCGGCCGTGCCGCGAAAAGGCGGCGTCCGAGGGCGTCGGCACGGCGTTGGGTCTGAGCACGACCAGCGCCAGGCTTTCCGCAGACGGCGCCCGTGCCATCTCGTCGACGACCCGGGACAGCAGGATCCCGTAGGCGCCGTCCGACCACACCGTGTCGACGCCGTAGCGGCGACCCTGTGGCATCGAGGGTGCCGTCGCCTCGTAGAGCGCGGCGAAGGGCGTGGGCATCGGACCGATCACCTCGAGGGCCTCGGGCGCGCCCGCCCCGATCTGGGCCTGGATGGACCGGCTTTCCGCGTCGGTCGCGGCGAACACGGTCGCGATGGCAGCGATCACCGGGCCTTCGGGACCGACGAAGACCTTTGCCGTGAACTCGATATTCGCAGGCGCCGTGGCCATCACGGTTTCCGCCCAGTCGGCCACATCCGCGACCGCAGAGGGCGGGAAGATGCGGATCGCGGTGCTGATCGCGCGGGCCGCCGGTTGCAGCCTGACGTGAAAGGCGGTGACGATGCCGAAGAAATCGGGCCCCGCGCCGCGCGCCGCCCAGAAGATCTCGGAATTCTCCGTCGCATTCGCTGTCAGCTGCGATCCGTCGGCCATCACCACTTCGACGGCCTCCACCGAGAAGCAGGCAAAGCCCCAGGCGGCAGAGTTCCACCCGATCCCGCCGCCCAGCAGATAGCCGCTGACCGGGACACTTCCGCAATGGCCGACCGGGAAGGCGAGGCCATGACGGTCGAGCGCCGCGGCGAGCCGGGCATTGGTGACCCCGGGCTCGAGCCGCGCCTTGCGGGCCGTGACGTCGAGACGAAGCCCCTGGAGCGCGCTGAGATCGACGATCAGGTCGGCGCGGGCCGCGATGCCGGAAAACTGGTGTCCGCCGCCCCGCGCCGAGACGGTCAGGTGGTTGTCTGCGGCGAAGCGAACGGCCTGCCGGACATCGTCCGCGCAGGCGGCACGCACGATGATGCGGGCCGAGCGTGCCGGCTTGCGGCCGTTCCAGATCAGGTCGTCGCAGGCCGTGGCGCGCGCGGGCTCGAACTGCGTGATCACGGTGCCGCGGATGAGGGTTTTCAAACGTTCGGTATTCATGGTTGTCTCTCAATGTCTCTCAATGTCTCTCGATGTCTTTCAGGTCGCGGTACCACGGCGCGGCTGGCGTCATCGACCACAGGACGATGCCGGAGCCCCGGGGAACCGGGAATGACGCGGCGCAAGCGCCGCACGGGTTGCGGGATGGCGCCTCCGGCCGAGCCGCACCGCCTCGCGGGCAGCGGACAGGACCCGAGACTTTCCGAGCCATGCGATACCCCAGGCGCGCGCACCGGGCTTGCTAATTGTCCGCTCGGGAAATGCTAAATGGATGCTAAGCGCGCGGCGTCAGGCGACGGCGTCTGCCTCGCCCTCGCCGGCCTCTTCGAGCACGATCCGGCGCGAGGTGACGAGCCGGAACAGTCCTCGCCCGGTCTTCTCGATCCGGATGCAAACCTCGCGCTCGTCGAGCCGGCGGCGGAGCAGGACGAGGCGTGCATCGAGGTTCTCGGCGTGGTCGGGCAGTTTCAGAGCGGGATCGAGGCGCAGCTCGCGATTGCAGAACTCCGTGCGGCCGGTCTCGACATGCTCGCGCAAGAGACGCCAGAGGATCGCGCCGGCTACCCCCTTGATGAGGTAGTCGTGATCGAGGAACACGCTGTCATCGCGCGCATAATGCCGAACCGTCACCACGCCCTGCGGTGACGGGGCAGCGGGCGGCGCGGCGGCAAGCGCGGCGGCCTCCTCCTGCCGGAGCAGCGCGATCCGCAGGCCGAGCTGCGCGGCCACGAGGGCGAGCGCGTCCTCGTCCTCGTGCCAGAAGCGCATGATCTGTTCGGATTCCGCGAAGAGAACGCCAAGAACCCGCCCATCAACGATGACCGGCACGGCGATCTGGCTGTGCGGAGAGCCCAGCCCGGGCATCGGTATCGTGCGCGGCGGGGCGGCAAGCAATCCCGCGTCGAGCGCCGACAACCCCAGCGCCGCGCCGTAGCGGTAGTCCGAACTGACATGCCCGATCCGGATCGGAACCCCTTCGCGCGCGGCAACGCCGATCACCCCTTCTCCGGCGAAGACCTCGGCCCCGATCCCGGAAGT
>JAGRMU010000130.1 GCA_020441165.1 Sedimentitalea sp. | reverse complement strand
CGCGGGCGCGGCGCGGCACTCTTGAGCCCCGCAGATGATCCATCCCAGGTCCGTCTGTCGCTGTCGGTGGGGGCCGGCACAGGTGCGACCCTTGTGTGAAAAGGGCCGAACGCATGACGATCCCCCTGACGCGCGCGCAATCTGTGCAGCGCGCGACACCGGTGCCGCCGCTTCCGGCGCGCGCCCCTGCCAGCCCCGCTGCCCAGGGCCCGGTGCGCCGCTATGACGTGCGCAGCCTCGGCCCGGATGGCAGCGCCCTGCACAGCCAGCATGTCGCGCCGGCCACCCCGCTCTTCGAGGAGGCGTTCTGCGCCTTCAGCCACGGGGCGCTGGTCGAGACGGTCGGCGGCGCGGTCGCCATCGAGGATCTGCAGCCGGGGGACCTGGTGAGCACCGTGGGCGGGCGGGCCGCCCCGGTGCTGTGGATCGGCAGCACGCTGATCCTGCCCGGGCGCGGCGCGGCGCCCGGCCGGAACCTGTCGCTGACCCGGATCATGGCCGACGCGCTGGGGTTGCAGCGCCCATCCGCCTGCGTGATCGCCGGACCGGCGGCGCGGCTGCTGCATGTGCCGTCGCATCTGCGGGCGCTGGCCGGCACCATGCGCATGGTGACGCCGGCGGCGGACTGTGTCGACGGGGTGAACGTGATCGAGACCGCGCCGCCGGCGCCGGTCGTGCTCTATCACCTCTGCCTGCCGCGCCACGCGGCGATCCGGGTGAGCGGGCTCGAGTTCGAGACCTACCATCCCGGAAACCGGCTGCGCCACCTCGCCGACAATGCCACCCGCGCGCTCTTCCTGTCGCTGTTCCCCCATATCGGGGCGGCCGGCGATTTCGGCCCGCTGGCCTATCCGCGCATCGGCGAGGACCAGATCGAGCCGTCCCCGGCTTGAAGCCGTAGCGACGGCCCTTCGCCCGGGGCCGTTTGACTTCGATCCGCCCATCTGTGAGGCGGCGTCGTGATGCGTCGGGTCTGATCGAATTCCCACGCACGATGCGCCGCTTCGGACTCGCCCTCCCCTACGCGTTTTTCCGGGTTGCAGCCCCGGATCACGCCCGACCCGCCCGCGATGCCGTTCCGTCAGTGGAAATCGCGGCTGGGAAACAGCCGTTTCGCCTGCTCGCGGGGATGGCGGGCGCCGGGGCGCGGGGCCGGTTTCAGATGGCGCGGCACGTCGTCGTTGCGCGCCGTGGTCTGTTCCAGCGCCCGGTCGTCGGGATGGCCGAGCCGCGCCAGATCGGCCGAGCGGTCCTCGATCTCCTCGGCGATCAGATGCACCACGATGCCCTCGCGCTGCAGCCGCCCCCGCACCCGCAGCAGCCGCCCGCCCATCACCGCCGCCCGGAACCGCGCATGGACCCTTGGCCAGACCACCACGTTGCCGACCCCGGTCTCGTCCTCGAGGGTCAGGAAGATCACCCCCGAGGCGGTGCCGGGGCGCTGGCGGGTGATCACCAGCCCGCAGATCGTCACGCGCGGCGCGCGGGCGCCAGTCTGCACATCGCTCAGCCGGTCATGGGGGGTGAGGCCGGGCAGGTGCGGGCGCAGCAGCTCCATCGGGTGGGCGCGCAGGGTCAGGCGCGTGGCCACGTAATCCTCGACCACCTCCTGGCCCAGATGCATCGGCGGCAGATCGACCCGCGGCTCGCGGATCGCCTCGCCGTCGATGGGATCGTCGAAGAGCGGCAGGGTCTCGGGCGCCCGGATCGCCTTGACCTGCCAGAGCGCGTCGCGGCGGGCCAGCCCGATCCCGGCGAAGGCATCCGCCTCGGCCAGCCGCTCCAGCGCGTCCGGCCGCAGCCCGGCCCGCCGCCACAGGCTGGCGGGATCGGGATAGCCGTTGCCGCGCGCCGCCACGATCCAGCCCGCATCCTCCTCGCGCAAGCCCTTGATCTGGCGGAAGCCCAACCGCAGCGCCAGCGCCCCGTCCATGCGCCGCTCCAGCCGGTTGTCCCAGTCGCTGGCATTGACGCAGATCGGGCGCACCTCGACCCGGTGCTCGCGCGCATCGCGCACGATCTGCGCCGGCGCGTAGAAGCCCATCGGCTGGGAATTGAGCAGCGCGCAGGCGAAGGCCGCCGGGTGATGGCATTTCAGCCAGGCCGAGACATAGGCCAGCATGGCGAAGGCGGCGGCATGGCTTTCGGGAAAGCCGTATTCGCCGAACCCCTCGATCTGGCCAAAGCAGCTCTCGGCGAAGCCCTGCTCGTAGCCGCGCTCGAGCATGCCGCGGATGAAGCGCTCGCGCAGCTCGCCGATGGTGCCCATCCGCCGGAAGGTCGCCATCGAGCGGCGCAGCCGGTCCGCCTCGGAGGGCGAGAAGCCGGCCGCGACCACCGCGATCTGCATCGCCTGCTCCTGGAAGAGCGGCACGCCGAGGGTCTTGCCCAGCACCGCGCGCAGGGCCTCGGAAGGAAAGCTCACCGTCTCGCGCCCCTGGCGGCGGTTGATGTAGGGATGCACCATCCCGCCCTGGATCGGGCCGGGGCGGACGATGGCCACCTCGATCACCAGGTCGTAGAACTCGCGCGGCTTCATGCGCGGCAGGAAGTTCATCTGCGCCCGGCTCTCGACCTGGAACACCCCCACCGCGTCGGCGCGGCAAAGCATGTCGTAGGTGGCCGCATCGCCCTGCGGGACGGTGGCGATCGCCGGCCGGTGCCCGTCATGGGCCTCGATGAGATCGAAGCACTTGCGGATGCAGGTCAGCATCCCCAGCGACAGGATGTCGACCTTGAGGATGCCCAGGGCGTCGATGTCGTCCTTGTCCCATTCGATCACCGTGCGGTCCTCCATCGCGGCATTCTCGATCGGGCAGAGCGCGTCCAGCCGCCCGCGGGTGATCACGAAGCCGCCGACATGCTGGCTGAGATGGCGCGGAAAGCCGATGATCTCGCGGATCAGGGCCACGGTCTGCGCCAGCCGGGGATCGGCCAGGTCGAGCCCCAGCTCGCGGATCCGGGCGGTCTCGGGTCCCTTGTCGGACTGGCCCCAGATCTGCCCCGCGAGCGCGGCGGTCAGGTCGGCGGAGAGGCCCATCGCCTTGCCCACCTCGCGGATCGCGGCGCGGGTGCGGAAATGGATCACCGTGGCGCAGAGCCCGGCGCGGTCGCGGCCATAGCGCTCGTAGATGTGCTGGATCACCTCCTCGCGGCGCTCGTGCTCGAAATCCACGTCGATATCGGGCGGCTCGCCGCGATGCTCGGAGATGAAGCGCTCGAACACCATGGTGATGACCTCGGGGCCGACATCGGTGATCCCCAGCGCATAGCAGATGATCGAATTGGCCGCCGAGCCGCGCCCCTGGCAGAGGATGCCGCGCGCCCTGGCGAAGCGCACGATGTCGTGGACGGTCAGGAAATAGGCGGCAAAGCCCAGCTGCCCGACCAGCCCGATCTCCTTCTCGGCCAGGGCCCGGACGGGGTCCGGCACGCCGCCGGGATAGCGCCGGTCCAGCCCCGCGCGGGTGAGCCGTTCCAGCCGCTGCTGCGGCGTCTGCCCGTCCCGGCCCTCGTCGGGATACTCGTAGGACAGCTCCGACAGATCGAAGCTGCAGCGCGTGGCGATCTCGACGCTCCGCCGCAGCGCCGCCGGGTGGTGGCGATAGAGCCGCGCCATGTCGGCGGCCCCCTTCAGCCGCCGCTCGCCATTGGCCAGGGCGCGGGTGCCGATCCGGTCGATGGTGCAGCCCTCGCGCAGGCAGGTCAGCAC
>JAGRMU010000597.1:1862-2507 GCA_020441165.1 Sedimentitalea sp. | reverse complement strand
ATGGGCACGCGCTGGTCGGCGCTGTTCTTCGCCGCGCCCGGCTTCGATCCGGCACCGCTCCGCGCCGCGCTGCAGGCGGCCGTCGACGAGGTGAACGCCCAGATGTCGACCTGGACGCCGGACAGCGACCTGATGGTCCTGAACGCGGCCCCGGTGGGCACATGGGTGGCGGTGCCGGAGCGGCTGCGGCAGGTCCTGGCCCTGGGCCTCGCGATCGGGCGCGCCTCGGGCGGGGCCTTCGACATCGGCATGGGGGACGCGGTGACGGCCTGGGGCTTCGGTCCGGAAGCGGCGGCGCCGGATCGCATCGGCGCCGCGATGGCGAAGGCCCGCGTGCCCGCTCATCTGGCGCTCGAGGTCAACGGGACGCACGCCCGCAAGTCCGCGCCTCTCGCCCTCGACCTGAACGGTATCGCCAAGGGCTACGGGGTCGACCGGCTGGCCGAGACCCTGTGCGCGCATGGGATCGCGGACGGCCTTGTCGGCATCGACGGAGAGATGCGCGCGATGGGCCTTCGCCCCGATGGCGCGGCCTGGACCGTCGCGGTCGAGGCCCCGGACCCCGCGCGCCGCGCGCCCCGGTCCGTCCTCGCGCTCCAGGACGCGGCCGTGGCCACCTCGGGAGACTACCGCCACTGGGTCGAG
>JAGRMU010000597.1:0-1711 GCA_020441165.1 Sedimentitalea sp. | reverse complement strand
CGCAAGACGACACGGGCTCGACGCCCTGTTCCTCCTGCGCGACGACAAGGAGAGCGCAAGGGGCGTGGGCGCGCTTTTCGAACACGGATGAAGGGGGAGCACGGCGAGAGGCGTTGATCATCTGCGCCCTGCTTCCGCCGCCGCTTGTGGCCCATGTCCGACGTCTGGTGCGCCGGGATCCGAACGAACCGACAACGGGTCCATGCGGGACGCAGCGACCATATCTCCGAAAGCGCGCGTGTAGGCCGTTTGCGCCCGTTTCTTGCCGGCGCCACAAGGGCAGGGGAAGCAGCAACAGCCTTTGCAGCACCGGACGATGATGCCTGTCGCTTCTCGTGGCATTTCCTCGCCGCGAATCGCGATAGCCGCATTCCGCGGCAGAATTACCTGGTTGCGTCCTTGATTCAAATCATGTCGCGAAAGTCGCTTTCAAGTACCGTTTTTCAAGTGGTTCTATAGTCTGGATTTTCCGGCAACGGGTTAGGTGCAGTATATCCTGCCCATGCTTGACGCACTTGCCGGCTGTCCCTTTTGACCGGTCACGAAACACAGGTCTGTTCGCATCGCGCATGTGCAAGACACATCGAGTGGACGCGGCATGACGGCCTTGTCACACAGGAGTGGGAGTCACATGGAAACGACCGACGACACAAGACCTGCCGCTGCGCCGCAGCCAATCGAGCAGATCCCGGCCATGCAGCGCATTCTGGACAACCCGTTTCTGCTTTTGTTCATCGGCGTCACGATGCCGACGGTGCTCTACATCATCTGGGGCGTGATGGAAGTCGCCTCCGTTCCGATCGCCAACTGATCGCCAACCAGCCAGAAAGGGCGCGCCATGGCCATCAACCCCCCGAGCAACCGCATCTGGTGGAAGGAGCCGATCCACGGCGTCGAATTAGCCTGGATCATCATCGCCTTCCTCTGGGGCGTGTTCATGTTCTTCTTCATGATCGCCTGGCACTTCATCGGCAATCAGAACCTGTCCACCGAAACCTACCGCATCATGCCCGACAGATTCGTCGAGAAGGTCGAGCAATTCGCCGAGGAATACGCGCTTGTGGATAGCTCGGGCGCGCCGGTCGAGGTCGAGGGCGTGCCGGTTGTCGCCCCGCCGGCGGGCGGCGACGTCTACATGCTGGGACGGCTCTGGGAATGGTGGCCGGTCCTCGAACTGAAGAAGGACCAGAGCTACCGGTTCCATCTCTCCTCTGCCGACTGGCAGCACGGCTTCTCGCTGCAGCCGGTCAACATCAACATATCGGTTCACCCCGGCTATGAACACATCCTCACGCTGACCCCGACCGAAAGCGGCGAGTTCGGCATTGTCTGCAACGAATTCTGCGGAATCGGCCATCACCAGATGACCGGCTTGATCCGCGTCGTCGACTGAGCGGGAGACCAGGGACATGACCACCATTGATCACGGGGCAATCGGCGTCGCGGCGCCTCACGTCCAGTACCGCATCTGCCCTTTCACCGGTCGCCGGATCGAGCGCAACGCCGAGATCCTGATCCGCGTCAACGCCGTTGCTGCGGTGGTGTTTCTGGCGGTGGGCGGGTTCTTCGGGCTGCTGGTTGCACTGACCCGCTGGCCGGCTGTGCAGCTCCTGCCGGCGGACTGGTTCTATCTGGTGCTGACCGGGCATGGCGCCAACGTGCTGCTGTTCTGGATCATCTTCTTCGAGATCGCGGTGCTCTATTTCGCCTC
>JAGRMU010000596.1 GCA_020441165.1 Sedimentitalea sp. | reverse complement strand
CGGCGGTGATCGGCGAGCAGCTTCCCGGCCACGGCACGGTCTATCTGGGCCAGACGCTGAAATTCCTCGCCCCGGTGCGCCCCGGCGACACGGTGCGCGCCGAGGTCAAGGTGGTCGATATCGACATGTCCAAGCGACGAGTCCGGCTCGACTGCCACTGTTCGGTCGGCGGCAAGAAGGTGCTGATCGGCGAGGCCAACGTGCTGGCCCCCAGCCGCAAGTTCGACTGACTTCTCCCCGAACTGCCACTCGACCCCGTGCTTCATCTTCGCCAAATACTCCGGGGAGTGTGAGGGGCTGGCCCCTCACCCCCTCGGCACATACCACGCAGCGCACTGGACGCTTGCGCCCGGCAGTCCGGGCCGCTACCCACCCTCCATGCGGATCGTCCGGGACTATCAATTCGTCGAGCCCATGGATCGCGGCGCCAGCGTCGCGATCGGCAATTTCGACGGCGTCCACCTGGGCCACCGCTCGGTGATCGAGCTGGCGCGCAAGGCCGCGAACGGGGCGCCGCTGGGGGTGCTGACCTTCGAGCCACACCCGCGCGAGTATTTCGCCCCGAGCGCCCCGCCCTTCCGGCTGATGCGCCGCGAGGCCCGCGCCAGCCGGCTGGAAAAGCTCGGTGTCGAGCGCCTCTACGAGCTGAATTTCAACGCCGCCCTCTCGGGTCTCAGCCCCGAAGCCTTCGCCCGCGAGGTGCTTTCGGAGGGCCTCGGCCTGGTGCAGGTGGTGGTCGGGGCCGATTTCCATTTCGGCAAGGGCCGCGCCGGGTCCGCCGAGGACATGGCGCGGTTCGGCCGCGAGATGGGCTTTGGCGTCACCATCGCGCCGCTGCTCGAACGCGGCGAGAACACCGTCTCCTCGACCGCGATCCGCCAGGCGCTGAGCGACGGGCGGCCGCGCGATGCCGCCACGATGCTGGGCCACTGGCACCGGATCGTCGGCCCGGTGATCGGCGGCGAGCAGCGCGGCCGCAAGCTGGGATACCCGACCGCGAACTTGTCCATCGCGGGGCTGCACCCGCCGGCCTTCGGGGTCTACGCGGTG
>JAGRMU010000595.1 GCA_020441165.1 Sedimentitalea sp. | reverse complement strand
CGCTCTCGGACACCGCGCTGGCGATCCCGCCCTACGTGCCGGTCCTGGATTTCTCCGAGGGGCTGGGCAACTTCTTCCGGCAGCTCGATTTCGAGAATTTCATCTTCCTGACCCAGGACGATCTCTACTGGAAGGCCTATCTCAGCAGTCTCAAGATCGCCATCGTCGCGACCTTCTTCACGCTGCTGATCGGCTATCCGATCGCCTACGGCATGGCCCGCGCGCCCGAGGAATGGCGCCCGACGCTGATGATGCTGGTGATCCTGCCGTTCTGGACCAGCTTCCTGATCCGGGTCTACGCCTGGATGGGCATTCTCAGCAACGAGGGCTTTCTCAACCAGTTCCTGCTCTGGCTCGGGGTGATCTCCGAGCCGCTGACCATCCTCAATACCACCACGGCGGTCTATATCGGCATCGTCTATACCTACCTGCCGTTCATGATCCTGCCGATCTATGCCGCGCTCGACCGGATGGACGGATCGCTGATCGAGGCGGCCGAGGACCTGGGCTGCTCGCGGCTGACCGCCTTCTGGCTGATCACCGTGCCGCTGTCGCGCAACGGCATCATCGCCGGCTGCTTTTTGGTCTTCATCCCGTCGCTGGGTGAGTTCGTGATCCCCTCGCTGCTCGGCGGGTCGGAGACTCTGATGATCGGCAAGGTGCTGTGGGAGGAGTTCTTCTCGAACCGCGACTGGCCGGTGGCCAGCGCCGTTGCGGTGGTGCTGCTGCTGATCCTGGTGGTCCCGATCGTGCTCTTCCAGCGCAACCAGCAACGCCAGGCGGAGGCCGAGTCATGATGCGGCTGAGCTGGTTCAACGTGGTCTCGCTGACCCTCGGGTTCGCGTTTCTCTACGTGCCGATGCTGATCCTGGTGATCTACAGCTTCAACGAAAGCAAGCTGGTGACGGTCTGGGCCGGCTTCTCGACCAAGTGGTATGGCGAGCTGATGCAGAACCAGGCCTTCCTCGACGCCGCGCTGGTGACGTTGAAGGTGGCGGTGATGTCCTCGAC
>JAGRMU010000594.1 GCA_020441165.1 Sedimentitalea sp. | reverse complement strand
CGCGGCGCAGCTCGCGATAGCGGGCCAGGGCCTGCGTCTTGCAGTCGGCCAGGAAGGCCGGATCGCCCATCAGCCGCTGCACCCGCGCCACCGTGTCGGAGATGCAGCGAAGCGGGGCGGGGCGCACCAGCAGGCCGGCCGGCACCAGCTCGCGCTGGCCGCCGACATCGGTGGAGATCGGCAGCGCGCCGTTCTCGATCGCCTCGTAGCAGACCAGCGCCAGCCCCTCGTTGCCCGAGGGCAGCAGCAGGATGTCGGCCCGTCCCAGGATCGCCGGCACGTCCGCGTCCGGGGCATGCAGGGCGATGGTCCCGCCCAGCCCGGCACGCCGGATCATGGCGCGCACCACGTCGAGATAGGCGCCGGTGCCGACCATGTCGACCTGCAGCTCGATCCCCGCCTTGCGCGCCCATTTCGACAGCCGGCGGGTGATCTCGACCACCAGCGGCGCGCGTTTCTGGTGCACCATGCGCCCGACGAAGGCCAGCCGCAGGCGCTTCTGCCCGGCCTCGAGGCGCAGCACCGGATCGACGTCCGCCGCGTCCGGCGCCAGCATCCGGCCCAGCCGGACCTTCTGCGAGACGTTGAACTCGTCCAGATAGAACGACCGCAGATCGTGGCTGATCACGTGGTGATGGTCGATATAGCGCGTCCAGACCCCCGAGGTGCGAGGAAAGCCACCGTCGCGATGCTCGACGATATGGGTGCTGTCGATCACCTGCAGGTCGGGGAACAGCGCCTTGAGCTTGAGCAGGTTGTCATAGAGCCGCAGATGGTGATGGACATGGATCGCGCGGACGTTCTCGGTGCGCACCAGCGCGGCCAGGGCCTCGAAGAGGCGCCCATGCGGCAGGTAGGCGTCGAGGCGCAGGAACTCCACTTCCGGATCCTCGGGCAGCCGTGCGGCCAGGCGCTGCGGGGCCGGCTTGTCGGCGATCACGATGACCCGCAAGCCCGCCGCCCGCGCCCAGTGCACGCAGTCGAAGGCCAGCTTCTCGGCGCCCCCCGTCTCCAGCCAGTGAAAGCCGATCAGGATCGCCGGGGGCCGCGAGGTGTCGCGGCTGTCGGGCGCTGCATCCTGCAGCCGCGCCGGGACGCGGCGGACCGGGGTGAACTCGTGCCGGCGCCGGCGCTGGCCCTTCAGGCGCATCTCGTAGCGGTATTTCGCCTCCTCGAAGAGCACCGGCGCGGCACGCACCGCCCAGGCCGCCACCAGGCGGTGAAAGACCGGCGCGGTGCGCTCGTGCACCGCCAGGCCCTCGGGATCGCGCGGCACCGACGCGACCACCGTCAGTTCGGGCGCCGTCCCCGGGGTGCCGCCGGTGACGACATCGCCCAAATAGGGTCCGTCGAGATAGGAGATCGCCCGTTCCCTCGGATCCGGGATCGCCGGGGTGGCGTCGGCGCGGGTCTGGCTCTCGGCGCGGATCGACACCGCGTCGGGGGTGCCCATGTGCCCCTCCAGCGCCTTGAACAGATACTGGATGCGGATGCCCGGATAGAGCAGGGCGAATATCCGCTGGACCGCCGCCGCCTGCGCCCGCCAGTAGCGGTCGGCCGCGGAGAGCTCCGCGCCGGGCCTGTCCTCGGAAAGCTCGACGCCGGATCGAATCGGCACTGTCACGGCCACCTTAGGGGTCGGCATCCCCGCTCCTTTCGCGTCTGATCCGGCAACCGGGTCTTCGCCCGAGACGCACGCTGCCGGGGTCGGAACCCGGCGGCTTGATACGCCGGTTGACGCCGGAAAGGCAACCGGCTGCGGAGGGAGCGGAAGGCCCTGCGGCGGACGGGCGCCCGCGACCGGGACCGGGGGGTGTGTTGCCGGTCTGGAAACAATCCTTGGTTGCAAATCGGATTGTCCGC
>JAGRMU010000593.1 GCA_020441165.1 Sedimentitalea sp. | reverse complement strand
GAACTGGTCAAGCGCAGCGGCAACCGCGCGACCCCGCTCTGGTCGACCAGGGTGATGATCGACGATCCCGGGCTCGTCGGCCAGGTGCATTGCGACTATTTCGCGGTCGGGGCCACCATCGCCACCACCAACACCTATGCGGTGCATCGCAGCCGGCTCGACCGCGAAGGGCTGGGCGACCAGATCCCGGCGCTGATCGAGACCGCGATGGCGCAGGTGGAGATGGCCCGCGCCCGCTATGGCGGGCGCATCGCCGGCTCGCTCGGCCCGCTGCTGGCGTCCTACCGGCCGGATCTGGAGCCGGACCCCTCCGAGGCGGCGCTGAAATTCGGCGAGCTGGTGCAGCTGATGGCGCCGCGCGTCGATCTCTTCCTGATCGAGACCGTGTCCTCGCTGCGCGAGGCGGAGGGCGCGCTGCTGGCGACGCAAGGCTGCGGCAAACCGGTCTGGCTGGCACTGACCGTGCAGGACGAGGACGGCACCCGCCTGCGCTCGGGCGAGCCGCTCGCGACCATCGGCCCGCTGCT
The DNA here is from genome assembly GCA_020441165.1 of Sedimentitalea sp. Classification (GTDB taxonomy): domain Bacteria; phylum Pseudomonadota; class Alphaproteobacteria; order Rhodobacterales; family Rhodobacteraceae; genus JAGRMU01. The sequence continues at coordinate 853 of JAGRMU010000593.1, read as the reverse complement.
GGCGCGCTTCGCGCCGGACGCGGTGCTGGTCAACTGCACGCGGCCCGAGGCGGTGCCGGCGGCGCTGGAGATCCTCAGGACCTTTGGCCTGCCCTTCGGCGCTTATGCCAACGGCTTCACGCGCATTGCCGAGGCCTTCCTGGCGAATGCGCCGACCGTCGACCTGCTGGAGCGGCGCGCCGACATGGACCCGCAGACCTATGCCGACCATGCCATGGGCTGGGTGGCGCAGGGGGCGACGATCATTGGCGGCTGCTGCGAGATCGGCCCCGCCCATATCGCCGAGCTGGCCCGCCGCCTGCGCGCCGCCGGGCACCGGATCGTCTGACCCGATGCCGGTTTCCTCTTGCTCCAAATACTCCGGGGAGCGCGAGGGGCAGCGCCCCTCGCCCCCGTCGGATCGCGTGGGCGATCCGACACACGGAATCACACCGGATCGCGTCAGCGATCCGACACACGGAATCGATCCGGATCGCGCCAGCGATCCGACATGAAACAAACAGCGGATCGCACCGGCGATCCGGAAGCGAAGGGACAAGCGAATGACCGACCTTCCCCAGTCCGCCCGCGTCGTCATCATCGGTGGCGGCGTGATCGGCGCCTCGGTGGCCTATCACCTGACCAGGCTCGGCTGGCAGGACGTGGTGCTGCTGGAGCGCAAGCAGCTGACCAGCGGCACCACCTGGCACGCCGCCGGGCTGATCGGCCAGCTGCGCGCCAGCTCGAACATGACCCGGCTGGCGCGCTATTCGGCCGAGCTCTACGCCGGGCTCGAGGCCGAGACCGGGGTCGCCACCGGGCTGCGGCAGGTGGGCTCGATCTCGGTGGCGCTGACCGCCGAGCGCCGCGAGGA
>JAGRMU010000592.1 GCA_020441165.1 Sedimentitalea sp. | reverse complement strand
GCATTTCATCGGCTATCCCAACCGCAGTGCGTGCCTGGGCGTCGGCCGGGACGAGCGCGACCGCGACCCGGCGCGGCTCCTCGCGGCGATCCGCGGCGCCGAGGGGCTGGCGGGGTTCCGGTACTTCCACGATCACGACCCGCGGGTTCTGGACGCGATCCTGGACGATCCGCGCTGCGCCAAGATCGTGCTGACCCGAAATCCGCTGGACAGTTACCTCTCGTGGAAGATCGCCCAGGCCACCGGCCAGTGGAAGCTGACCGACGTGCAGCGCCGCAGGGGCGCGACGGCGACCTTCGATGCGCGCGAATTCGAAGGGCACCTCGCGGCGCTTCAGGGCTTCCAGCTGACGGTGCTGAACCGCTTGCAGGCGGGCGGGCAGACCGCCTTCTATCTCGACTACGATGACCTGCAGAGCCTCGCGGCGCTCAACGGTCTGGCGCAATGGCTGGGGGCCGAGGGGCGGCTGGAGGTGCTGGACCGAAGCCTGAAGCCGCAGAACCCGACGCCTGCCGCGGCCAAGGTGTCGAACCCCGAGGCGATGGAGCGGGCACTGGCCGGGCTGGACCGGTTCAACCTCGGCCGCACCCCGAATTTCGAGCCGCGGCGGGGCCCGGCGGTGCCCTCCCACGTCGCCGGGGCCGAGACGTCGCTGCTGTTCCTGCCGGTGCCGGGCGCGCCGGGAGCCGAGGTCACCGCCTGGATGGCGGCGCTCGACGGGGTGGCGGAGGAGGATCTGCCCACCGCGATGACCCAGAAACGGCTGCGCCAGTGGAAGCGCGGGCATCCCGGGCATCGCAGTTTCACGGTGCTGCGGCATCCGGTGGCACGGGCCCACGCGGTGTTCTGCGCGCGCATACTGGCCCCCGGACCGGGCGGCTTCGCGCAGATCCGCGAGACGCTGCGCCGCCAGTTCAAGCTGCCGCTGCCGGACCCCGGCGCGGCAGGGCCATGGCCCGCCGAGGCGCACCGCGCCGCCTTCGAGGGGTTCCTCGATTTCGTCAAGGCGAGCCTTGCCGGCCAGACCGCGATCCGTGTCGATCCGCACTGGATGAGCCAGGCCCAGCTGCTGGGCGGATTCGCCGAGTTCTCGCTGCCTGACCGGGTGCTGCGCGAGGAGGAGCTGGCCACGGCGCTGCCGCAGATGGCCACCGACCTCGGCCATCCCGCGCCGCCGCCGGTCCGAGTCGAGGCGACGGCGGAGCCGGTCACGCTGGCGCAGATCTACGATGCCGACCTGGAACGGCGCGTGGCCTCGGTCTATGCGCGCGATTACATGAGTTTCGGCTTCGGCCCCTGGCGCTGAGCGGGATCAGGCGGCCTGGCTGGGATGCGCTTCCAGAAGGATCGCGTAGAGCGTCGCGGGGTCCGGATTGGCCCGCAGCTTGGCGCAGAGCGAGGCGCTGCGCAGGGTGCGCGAGACCAGGGCCAGCGCCTTGAGATGCTCGACCCCGGCCTCCTCGGGCGCGAAGAGGGCGAAGGCGACATCCACCGGCTGCCGGTCGACGGCGCCGAAATCGATCGGCTTTTCCAGCAGCACGAAGATGCCCACCACGCGTTCCAGATCCGGCAGGCGCGCATGCGGCAGGGCGACCCCGTGGCCGACGCCGGTGGGCCCCAGACCTTCGCGGTCCAGCAGCGCCTCGACGGTGGTCGCGGGATCGAGCCCATAGCGGACATGCGCGGCATCGGCGATGGCCTGGAACAGTCGCTTCTTGCTGGACACCGACGACAAGACCCGGATCGCCCCGGGATCGAGGATGCCTGTAAGTTCCATCACATCTGCTCCGTAC
>JAGRMU010000591.1 GCA_020441165.1 Sedimentitalea sp. | reverse complement strand
GAGGCGCAGCGGGTGAAGCTCTCGAAGGAACTGGCGCGGCGCTCGACCGGGCGCACGCTCTACATCCTCGACGAGCCGACCACGGGGCTGCATTTCGAGGATGTGCGCAAGCTCCTGGAAGTGCTGCACGAGCTGGTCGACCAGGGCAACTCGGTGGTGGTGATCGAGCACAATCTCGACGTCATCAAGACCGCCGACCACATCATCGACATCGGGCCGGAAGGCGGCGATGGCGGCGGCGAGATCGTCGCGACCGGCACGCCGGAGGAGGTGGCCGAGGTCCCGCAGAGCCATACCGGGCGCTACCTCAAGCCGATGCTGGAGCGGCGCCCGCGCGTGGCCGCAGAATAGGCCCTCAGCCGGACGTCGCGTGGCGGCCCTTGGCCAGGACCGGCGCATCCCGCCCGATCGCGCTGCCGAGGCGATAGGGCGCCGGGCGCGCGTCGGGCCGTTCGGCACCGGCACATGCGGAAATCAGGGCCTGATCGCAGCCGGCGGACTCACGCGAGGGTCCGGACGGGTCTCCCGAGATCGCCGCTGCGGTGAGGGCCACGCAGAGGCCAAGGGTGGGAACGATGATGGTCAGTCGCACGCGCGTCTCCCGGTTTGCTGCTCGGATCTCTATGTAGGCCTTCATTCCCGCGATTGCCGGCCTTGCCGCACGGCTCGGCGGCAAGGCGCCGAAGATCGGCCCCGTGACAGGCGATATCCCGCGTGGCACGTTCCAGGCTCCAGAAGGAGGAAACCCATGCGCAAGCTCCAGACACAGGGCGTTCATCACATCACGCTGACCGGCGCGGACCGGCAGAGCACCATCGATTTCTGGGAGGGCGTGCTGGGCATGCCCTTCGTCTTCGACCAGCCCAATCTCGACGATCCGGACGAGGGCCATGTCTATTTCGATCCGGGCGACGGGCGGCTGATCACCGTCTTCACCCGCGAGGACCGCAAGGGCACCCGCACGCGCACCCCCACCGATCCCGGCTGCGTGCATCACCTGGCCTTCGCGGTCAGCCAGGCGACGTTCTGGCAGGCGGTCGAGCGTCTGGACGAGCGCGGCATCCGCCATTCCGGCCCCAAGGATCGCGGCTTCATGGATTCGAT
>JAGRMU010000590.1 GCA_020441165.1 Sedimentitalea sp. | reverse complement strand
AGCGCGATGGAGCCGGCAATCTCGACCAGGGTCTCGGTCAGGACCTGTCCGGTGCCGTTGCCGACCAGACCCTCGATCAGCACCAGCACCAGCGAGAAGGCGATCAGCCCCCAGGCGTCGTCGATGGCGACGATGCCCTTGAGCGTGCGCGCAAAGCCGGTCTCGCTGCCCGCCTCGCGGATCACGTCATAGGTGGTCGCCGGGTCGGTGGCGGTGGCGATGGCGCCGAAGACCAGGGCTGCGGCCAGCGGCAGGCCCATCGCCCAGAGCCCCGCCGTGACCACGCCGAGCGTGACCAGGACGATGCTCACCGAGATTACCAGGATCGCGGTGCCATGCGCGCGCAGCGTCTCGCGCGAGAGCGCGCCGCCGAGCAGGAACGCGACCATGCTGAGCGCGATGACCGTCACCACCGGGTAGAGGTCGGTCACGCTGTCCGGGATCACGTCGAACCCGGCCCGCCCGGCGATCAGACCGCAGCCCAGCAGCAGCGTCACCCGCGGCAGCCGGAACCGGTGGCCGACCCAGTCGGCGCTGAGCCCGGCCAGGAAGAGCACGCCGAGGGCGATCAGCGCGATGGGTGTGTCCGGTCCCAAGCGGTCAGGGCCTCGGGGTCAGGATCGTGACCCCGACTGCGGCGGCGCGGGCCAGGTCCTCGTCCAGCGACATCGGCACGTATTCGCCGCGCCGCCAGAGATGCGCCAGGTCGTCGTAATGGCGCGACAGGAAATGCCCCGACTGGCCGGTCGAGGTGACGAAGACCGAACTGTCCGGATCGGCGAAGTCATAGACCCCGCGATAGCCCGGCCCGTGGACGTTCTGGAACGGATCGGGGTCGTGGCCTGAGGTGCGCCCGCGCTGCAGGGTATTGTCGCCGCCGCTGGTGGATTGCCGGATGTTGACGAAATGGCGCAGGATCGGCACCTCGCCCAGGACCTCGTGATCGTGGGTGGCCTGGTGTGCGTCGCCCCAGCGCAGGCTTTCCAGCGCGGTACCGTACTTGTCGCCGATCCAGATCAGCGCATCGTCCAGCGCCATGCGGGCGATGTCGGTGCAGGTCTCCTTGGGCGCACTCTGGCGCACGTCGCACCAGATGCTGGCGCCGTCGATGTCGCGATAGACCCGCTCGATGAACAGCGGCTCGACATGCTCGAACGCGTCCGCCAGCGGGCCCAGCTCGTCCTCGATCAGCCGCTTCTGCAAGGCGCGGACCCAGGCGGCGTAGATCAGCGGCTCGGGCAGGTGCTCGTTCATCTCGCCGTTCCAGTCGGCCAGCAGCGCCAACGCGATCTGGCGTTGCCGCTCGGGCGTGCCCTCGGGCGCGGATTCGCCGGTGAACCACAGATCGGCACCGATCAGCGGCAGCAGCGAGCGCGCGGTGAAGCTGACCGGATCGAGCTGCGCCTCGATGAAACTGTCGCGGGTATGGACCTGGCGCGCCTGCATCAGCCGCTGCCAGCGGTTGATGCGCTGGG
>JAGRMU010000589.1 GCA_020441165.1 Sedimentitalea sp. | reverse complement strand
AGCGCGATGGAGCCGGCAATCTCGATCAGGGTCTCGGTCAGGACCTCGCCGGTGCCGTTGCCCGCCAGACCCTCGATCAGCACCAGCACCAGCGAGAAGGCGATCAGCCCCCAGGCGTCGTCGATCGCAACGATGCCCTTGAGCGTGCGCGCAAAGCCGGTCTCGCTGCCCGCCTCGCGGATCACGTCATAGGTGGTCGCCGGGTCGGTGGCGGTGGCGATGGCGCCGAAGACCAGCGCCGCGGCCAGCGGCAGGCCCATCGCCCAGAGCCCCGCCGTGACCACGCCGAGCGTGACCAGGACGATGCTCACCGAGATCACCAGGATCGCCGCGCCGTGTGCGCGCAGCGTCTCGCGCGAGAGCGCGCCGCCGAGCAGGAACGCGACCATGCTGAGCGCGATGACCGTCACCACCGGGTAGAGGTCGGTCACGCTGTCCGGGATCACGTCGAGCCCGGCCCGCCCGGCGATCAGCCCGCAGCCCAGCAGCAGCGTCACCCGAGGCAGCCGGAACCGGTGACCGACCCAGTCGGCGCTGAGCCCGGCCAGGAAGAGCACGCCGAGGGCGATCAGCGCGATGGGTGTGTCCGGTTCCAAGCGGTCAGGGCCTCGGGGTCAGGATCGTGACCCCGACCGCCGCGGCGCGGGCCAGATCCTCGTCCAGCGACATCGGCACGTATTCGCCGCGGCGCCAGAGCTGCGCCAGGTCGTCGTAATGGCGCGACAGGAAATGCCCCGACTGGCCGGTCGAGGTGACGAAGACCGAACTGTCGGGATCGGCGAAGTCATAGACCCCGCGATAGCCTGGCCCGTGGACGTTCTGGAACGGATCGGGGTCCTGGCCCGAGGTGCGCCCGCGCTGAAGAGTGTTGTCGCCACCGCTGGTGGATTGCCGGATGTTGACGAAATGGCGCAGGATCGGCACCTCGCCCAGCACCTCGTGATCGTGGGTGGCCTGGTGCGCGTCGCCCCAGCGCAGGCTCTCCAGCGCGGTGCCGTACTTGTCGCCGATCCAGATTAGCGCATCGTCCAGCGCCATCCGGGCGATGTCGGTGCAGGTTTCCTTGGGCGCGCTCTGGCGCACGTCGCACCAGATGCTGGCGCCGTCGATGTCGCGATAGACCCGCTCGATGAACAGCGGCTCGACATGCTCGAACGCGTCCGCCAGCGGGCCCAGCTCGTCCTCGATCAGCCGCTTTTGCAAGGCGCGGACCCAGGCGGCATAGATCAGCGGCTCGGGCAGGTGCTCGTTCATCTCGCCGTTCCAGTCGGCCAGCAGCGCCAGCGCGATCTGGCGCTGCCGCTCGGGGGTGCCCTCGGGCGCGGATTCGCCGGTGAACCACAGATCGGCACCGATCAGCGGCAGCAGCGAGCGCGCGGTGAAGCTGACCGGATCGAGCTGCGCCTCGATGAAACTGTCGCGGGTATGGACCTGGCGGGCCTGCATCAGCCTCTGCCAGCGATGGATGCGCTGGGTATCGCCCCCATTGTAGGACACATGGTTGGGGAAGGGACGTTCCAGCAGCTTGTTGTTGGTGTTTGCGACGATGCCGCCGCGCGGGCTGA
>JAGRMU010000129.1:338-8810 GCA_020441165.1 Sedimentitalea sp. | reverse complement strand
GGCGGCATCGTCTCGACCGTCACCGCGACCCGCGCCGCCAGCGAGGCGGAGCTGCTGGAGGGGGCGCTGGCCCGCGTCGATGCGCTGATCGCCGAAGGGGCCTGCACGGTCGAGATCAAGTCGGGCTACGGGCTCGACATCGACACCGAGCTGCGGATGCTGCGCGCCGCCCGCGCCGTGGCCGGGGCGCGCGCGGTGCGGGTGCGCACCAGCTTCCTGGGCGCCCATGCCACGCCGCCCGAGTACAAGGACCGCGCGGACGCCTATATCGACGAGGTGGCGATTCCCGCTTTGCGCGCCGCGCACGAGGCGGGGCTGGCCGATGCGGTGGACGGGTTCTGCGAGGGCATCGCCTTTGCGCCGGAGCAGATCGCGCGGGTCTTCGACGTGGCGCGGGAGCTGGGCCTGCCGGTCAAGCTGCATGCCGAGCAGCTGTCCAACCTCGGCGGCGCCAAGCTGGCCGCCAGCTATGGCGCGCTCTCGGCCGATCACATCGAGTATGTCGACGAGTCCGGTGTCGCCGCCATGGCCGATGCGGGCACCGTCGCGGTGATCCTGCCCGGCGCCTTCTACACGATCCGCGAGACCCAGGCGCCGCCGATCGAGACCCTGCGCCGATACGGCGTGCCGATGGCGCTGGCCACCGACTGCAACCCGGGCTCTTCGCCGCTGACCTCGCTGCTGCTGACGCTGAACATGGGCTGCACCCTCTTCCGCCTGACCCCCGAGGAGGCGCTGCGCGGCGTCACCGCGAATGCCGCCCGCGCGCTCGGGCTGGAGGATGTGGGCAGCATCGCCCCCGGCCAGCGCGCCGAGCTGGCGGTCTGGGACGTGCAGAGCCCCGCCGAGCTGGCCTATCGCATCGGCTTCAACCCGCTTCACACCCGCATCTTCGGAGAGCTGACATGACCTCCCTCACCCTGACCCCCGGCGCGGTCACCTTGGCCGATCTCGCGCAGGTCTACTGGGACGAGGCCGCGGTGACGCTGGATCCGTCCTGCCGCCCGGCGATGATCGAGGCGCAGGCGCGCATCGCCGCCGCCGCCAATGGCAACGCGGCGGTCTACGGCGTCAATACCGGCTTCGGCAAGCTGGCCTCGGTCAAGATCGCGGCGCGGGACACCGCCACGCTGCAGCGCAACCTGATCCTGTCGCATTGCTGCGGCGTCGGCGATCCGATCCCGCGCCGCCATGCGCGGCTGATGATGGCGCTGAAACTGCTCAGCCTGGGGCGGGGCGCCTCGGGCGTGCGGCTGGAGATCGTGGCGCTGATCGAGGCCATGCTGGCGAAGGGCGTCACCCCGGTGATCCCGGTGCAGGGCTCGGTCGGAGCCTCGGGCGATCTGGCGCCGCTGGCGCACATGGCGGCGGTGATCATGGGCCATGGCGAGGCCGAATACGAGGGCGTGACCCTGCAAGGGGCCGAGGCGCTGGCCCGCGCCGGTCTGAGCCCGGTGGAGCTGGGCCCCAAGGAGGGGCTGGCGCTGATCAACGGCACCCAGTTCTCGACCGCCTTCGCGCTCGCGGGCCTGTTCGGCGCCTGGCGGGCGATGCAGAGCGCGCTGGTCACCTCGTCGCTCTCGACCGACGCGATCATGGGCTCGACCGCGCCGCTGCAGCCCGAGATCCACAGCCTGCGCGGCCATGCCGGGCAGATCGACGCCGCCGCCACCATGCGCACGCTGCTGGAGGGCTCGGAGATCCGCGAGAGCCATCGCGACGAGGACACCCGCGTGCAGGACCCCTATTGCATCCGCTGCCAGCCGCAGGTGATCGGCGCGGCGATGGACGTGTTGCGCCAGGCGGCGCGCACGCTGCAGATCGAGGCCAATGCCGCCACCGACAACCCGCTGGTGCTGGTCGGCGCCGACCTGATCGTCTCGGGCGGCAATTTCCACGCCGAGCCGGTGGGTTTCGCCGCCGACATGATCGCGCTGGCGGTGGCCGAGATCGGCGCCATCGCGCAGCGCCGCATCGCGCTGATCGTCGATCCGGTGCTGAGCCACGATCTGCCGCCCTTCCTGACCCCCGATCCGGGGCTGAACTCGGGCTACATGATCGCCGAGGTGACCACCGCCGCGCTGATGAGCGAGAACAAGCACCTGGCCAATCCCTGCGTGACCGATTCGACGCCGACCAGCGCCAACCAGGAGGATCATGTCAGCATGGCCGCCCATGGCGCGGTGCGGCTGGGCCGGATGGTCGCCAACCTGGAGCGCATCCTCGGAGTCGAGCTGCTCTGCGCCGCGCAGGGCGTCGAGTTCCGCGCGCCGCTGGCCACCAGCGCGCCGCTCGCCCGCGTCGTCGCCGGCCTGCGCGAGAGCGTCGAGACGCTGCGCCAGGACCGGTACCTGGCGCCGGACCTCGAGCGCGCGGCGGGGCTGGTGCGTTCGGGCGGGCTCGCGGCGACGGCCGGGGTCGCGATGCCGGAGCTGGCGCCGTGATGCCGGTAGAGGTCAGGCGCGGCGATGGCCCGGTGGTGCTGGGCCTGCCCCATACCGGCAGCTTCCTGCCGGACGACATCCGCGCGCGGCTGAATGCGCGGGGGCGCGGGCTGGACGATACCGACTGGCATGTCGACCGGATCTATGACGGGCTGCTGGCGGGGGCGAGCACCGTGCGCGCCACCTTCCACCGCTATGTCATCGACGCCAACCGCGATCCCGAGGGGGTCAGCCTCTATCCCGGCCAGAACACCACCGGGCTGGTGCCGCTGACCGATTTCGACGGCCAGCCGATCTGGGACGAAGCCCCGACCGAGGCCGAGATCACCGCCCGGCGAAGCGCCTTCCACGCGCCCTATCACGCGGCGCTGGCGGCGGAGCTGGCGCGGGTGCGCGCCCGGCACGGGGTGGCGATCCTCTATGACTGCCACTCGATCCGCAGCCGGATCCCCTTCCTCTTCGAGGGGACCCTGCCGGATTTCAACATCGGCACCGCCGATGGCACGACCTGCGACGCGCGCATCGCGGCGGCGGTGCAGGCGGTCTGCGAGGCCGCCGAGGGCTACAGCTGCACCGTCAACGGCCGCTTCAAGGGCGGCTGGACCACGCGCCATTACGGCCGGCCCGAGACCGGCATCCACGCGATCCAGATGGAGCTGGCGCAATCGACCTACCTGGCCGCCGAAGCCGCGCCCTGGACCTATGACGAGGATCGGGCGGCGCGGCTGCGCACCCATCTGACCGAGATTCTGGAAACCCTGGCCGAGCTGGCCCCGACCCTTGGAGGCACATCATGAGCGATCCCCGCAAGAACACCCGCGACATCTATCCGGCCACCGGCACCGAGATCACCGCCAAGAGCTGGCTGACCGAGGCGCCGATGCGGATGCTGATGAACAACCTGCACCCGGACGTGGCCGAGAACCCGCACGAGCTGGTGGTCTATGGCGGCATCGGCCGCGCGGCGCGCACCTGGGACGATTTCGACCGCATCGTTGCCAGCCTCAAGGCGCTGGAGGAGGACCAGACCCTGCTGGTGCAGTCCGGCAAGCCGGTGGGCGTGTTCCAGACCCACAAGGACGCGCCGCGCGTGTTGATCGCCAACTCCAACCTGGTGCCGCACTGGGCGACCTGGGACCATTTCAACGAGCTCGATAAGAAGGGCCTGGCGATGTACGGCCAGATGACCGCCGGCTCGTGGATCTACATCGGCAGCCAGGGCATCGTGCAGGGCACCTACGAGACCTTCGTCGAGGCTGGGCGCCAGCACTATGGTGGCGATCTCAAGGGCAGGTGGATCCTCACCGGGGGCCTCGGCGGCATGGGCGGCGCGCAGCCGCTGGCGGCGGTGATGGCCGGGGCCTGCTGCCTGGCGGTCGAGTGCAATCCTGACAGCATCGATTTCCGCCTGCGCACGCGCTATGTGGACGAGAAGACTGACAGCCTCGACGCGGCGCTGGCGATGATCGAGCGCTGGACGGCCGCCGGAGAGGCGAAATCGGTGGCGCTGCTGGGCAATGCCGCCGATGTCTTCCCCGAACTGGTCCGGCGCGGGGTGCGCCCCGATATCGTCACCGACCAGACCAGCGCCCATGACCCGATCAACGGCTACCTGCCGCAGGGCTGGAGCATGGCGCAATGGCGCGAGAAGCGCGAGAGTGACCCCAAGGCGGTGGAAAAGGCGGCGCGGGCCAGCATGAAGGTGCAGGTCAAGGCGATGGTCGATTTCCACGCCGCCGGCATCCCCACCGTCGATTACGGCAACAACATCCGCCAGATGGCGCTGGAGGAGGGGCTGGAAAACGCTTTCGACTTTCCCGGCTTCGTGCCGGCCTATATCCGCCCGCTCTTCTGCCGGGGGATCGGCCCGTTCCGCTGGGCGGCGCTGTCGGGCGATCCGCAGGACATCTACAAGACCGACGCCAAGGTGAAGGAGATCCTGGCCGAGGACTCGCACCTGCACAACTGGCTCGACATGGCCCGGGAGCGCATCGCCTTCCAGGGCCTGCCGGCGCGGATCTGCTGGGTCGGCCTCGGGGTGCGCCACAAGCTGGGCCTTGCCTTCAACGAGATGGTGCGCACCGGCGAGCTCACGGCGCCGATCGTGATCGGGCGCGATCACCTCGATTCGGGTTCGGTGGCCAGCCCCAACCGCGAGACCGAGGCGATGAAGGACGGCAGCGACGCGGTTTCGGACTGGCCGCTGCTGAACGCGCTGCTGAACACCGCCTCGGGCGCGACCTGGGTGTCGCTGCACCACGGCGGCGGGGTCGGCATGGGGTTCTCGCAGCATTCCGGCATGGTGATCTGCTGCGACGGCTCCGAGGATGCCGACCGGCGCATCGCCCGCGTGCTGTGGAATGATCCCGCGACCGGGGTGATGCGACACGCCGATGCCGGCTATGACATCGCGCTGGACTGCGCCCGCGAGAACGGGCTGAACCTGCCGGGCATCCTGAAGGACTGACCGTCATCGTCGCCGTCCCGCCGAAGGGGCGGGGCGGCATCGGCCTTGAAAGCGGCGTTGCGGCTCATTTGCGGGGGGTGCCGGCCCAAGGGTCGGACGCCTGTGATAGGGGCGACCGGTGACCGAGGTTAGGCCGTTTCCCGGACACGCGTCTCGGCGAGGTTCTCCGGGGTGCCAGCCCCGGATCGCGCCCGACCCGCCCTCGCGAACCGCTCGCCGTTGGCGCGATTGCGGGCGCGATTGCACCACCCTCGGGTCGGTCGGGTTGTTCAGTGCTCGGGATCGTCAGGTGCCGGCGGTGGGCGCTCAGCCGCCCATGATCAGCGTCCACCAGATCTTGCCGTTGGGATCCTGGAACCACTCGAAGCCCATGTTGATCGCGCGGGGGTCGAGAATCACCTCGCGGGTGCCCTTCTCGTCCATCCAGGCGGCGAGGGTCTCGAGCTCGGTCTCGTAGGTTTCCGAGATCACTTCGCCGATCATGATGCCGGGATAGCCGACGCGCTGCACGCGGTCGATGGGCGAGGAGCCGTCCGAGCCGAAATGCCAGGGCCGGTTCTGCACCGACATGTCCCGCGAATGGGTGGCCGCCGCGGCGTTGAGCTGCGAATTCATCTGCACCGGCCCGGCCCCGGCGGCGCTGCGCAGGGCGTTGACCGAATCGAGCATCCGGTACTGGATCTTGTTCGCCTCGCCGCCGCGGATGCGGTAGACCTTGGGCGGCGGCTTGCCGTCGGCGGCGACCTGCTGGGTCCGGTCCGGCACCGCGCATGCCGAGAGCGACATGGTGACGGTCAGAAGAAGAATGAGAATGCGCAGCATGGAACACCTTGTCTTGGTCGAAGCCGGCCATCGCCGATTCGACAGCACTTAGCGTTTCGCAGCCGCCTGCGCAAACTCACAAACCCGTCAGGGGGCCGCCTGATAGCGGTTTGATTTGCGACTGCGGCATTGACGCCATAATATGTGTCTGGTGTTCACGATTCTCCTGGAACGGAAATCCGTCATGTCCAATTCCCCGATCTTCAGCCTGAATCGCCGCGGTTTTCTCGCCGGCGGCGCCGCCATGCTCGCCGCCCCCGCGCTGGCGCAGGACATCAACAGCGCCGCGACCACCCAGGCCGAGCGCGACCTGTCGGACGCGGTGCGCCACAACATCTCGAGCTTCCAGTCGCAGGACTGGCGGCCCTATTTCAGCGACACCCGCAACGGCGCGATCCTGGTCGACACCACCTCGCGGGCGCTGCATTTCTGGAACGAGGACCAGACCGTCTACCGGCTGTTCCCGACCAGCGTGCCGCTGACCGAGGACCTGACCCGGCGCGGGCGCACCAGCATTATCCGCAAGGTCGAGGGCCCCAGCTGGAGCCCGACGCCGGCGATGATCAAGCGCAATCCCGAATGGCCGTCCTATGTGCCGCCGGGCCCGGACAACCCGCTGGGCACCCATGCGCTCTATCTCAGCTGGCAGTATTACCGCATCCACGGCACCCATGATACGCGCAAGATCGGCCGCAAGTCCTCGAACGGGTGCATCGGCCTCTACAACGAACATATCGCCGAGCTTTACGGGCTCACCCAGGTCGGCACCCAAGTGTTGCTAATTTGACGACATCGGCAGGTTCCGAGTCCAGAAGCGGGCAACAAGCAATTGCAATGGCACCGTTTTGCTGCTTAGAAAAATGATACGAGGTAAGTCTTAGCGGCGCGGTTCGCATCTATTGCGATCGCGCGAATCCTGGAGGTTAACATGAAGAAACTCGTTCTCGCCGCAGCACTGGCTGGTGCCGCATCGACCGCTTCCGCCGGCAGCTATGTCGAGCCGGTTGTCGAAGCCCCAGTCATCGTTGAAGAAACCACCGGTTCCTCGGTGGGCATCCTGCTGCCGCTGGTTCTGCTGGCACTGGTTGCCGTGGCGGTCGCCGCGAACTGAACCATTCGCCCGACGGGCAATGGAACGGGCGGAGGGTCACCCCTCCGCCCTTTTTCGTTTTCGCTCACTGGACCCTGGGGCGCGCTGCGAGTCGCGGATCGTTCGGACCGAAAGCGCCCCTCCGGGACGAGATGGGCGGTTGCCGCCGCGGCGCCGGGATGCCGGGTGAGGGGCGGGCGCGACCGAACCGCGGATCGCGTCAGTCGAGCCAGCCCTTGAGGTTGTCCGCGACCACCGCGCAGAGCGCCGCGATATGGGCCGGATCGTCGTTGAGGCAGGGGATATAGGTGAAGGCCTCGCCGCCCGCGTGCTCGAAGCTCTCGCGGATCTCCTCGTTGATCTCCTCCAGCGTCTCGATGCAATCGGCCGAGAAGGCCGGCGCGCAGACCGCGATGCGTTTCTTGCCGTTGCGGGCCAGCCGCGCCACCTCCTCCACCGTGTAGGGCTTGAGCCATTCCTCGGGGCCGAAGCGCGACTGGAAGGTGGTGGTGATCCGGCTGTCGTCCCAGCCGAGACGCTCCTTCAGCAGCCGCGTCGTCTTCTGGCATTGGCAGTGATAGGGATCGCCCTCGAGCAGGTAGCGTTGCGGCACGCCGTGATAGGAGCAGACCAGGATGTCGGGGGGCGTCTGCAGCCCGGCATAGGCGCGCTCGACCGATTGCGCCAGCGCGTCGATATAGAGCGGATGGTCGAAATAGGGCGCCACCGTGCGCGCCGCGGGCTGCCATTTCTCGGCCATCAGCGCCCGGAAGAACTGATCGTTGGCGGTGGCCGAGGTGGCGCCGGCATAATGCGGATAGAGCGGGAAGAACAGGATCCTGCGGCACCCGGCCTCGACCATGGCGCGCAGTTTCGAAGCGGTCGAGGGGTTGCCGTAGCGCATGCAGAAATCGACCCGCACCCGGTCGCCGTAGCGGTCCTGAAGCGCGTCGGCCATGCGCGCCGTCTGCGCCTTGGTGATGGTCATCAGCGGGCTTTCCCCCGCCTCGTTGTTCCAGATCGACCGGTAGGCGGCGCCGCTGGTGAAGGGGCGCTTGCTGAGAATGACCAGTTGCAGCAGCGGCTGCCATTTCCACGCCGGATAATCGATCACCCGCTTGTCCGAGAGAAACTCGTTCAGGTAGCGGCGCATCGACCAGTAGTCGGTGGCGTCGGGCGTGCCGAGATTGGCCAGCAGGATGCCGACCTTCTCCCCCGGCAGCGGCGGATGGTCCGCCGGTGCGTGGGCGGGGCGGGTGGCGGCGGTCTGATCGAGCATGGCGCGGTCCTGATCCTGGTGTGTGAGGGCTGCAGATAAGGGAAATCCCCCGCGGGTCAATCGCCAAGCCCGGTTTCGGTGGTGCCAAGGGCATCGGCCAGCCGCGCCTGGGCCGAGCCGGGCCGCAGCGGTTTGGGCTGCGAGGCGTCCGGCGCCCAGCCGGTCAGGCAGACCAGCTCGAACGTGGCGCGGATGCGGCCTTCGGGGGCCGCGAACCGCTCGGCATAGAGCGCGCCCGCCAGGTCGAAGACTGCGCGCCGGGTCGGATGGCGCAGGCGCCCGGCCAGGGCGTTGGTCTCGCCCATGGCGCGCAGGTCGTGCATCAGGTGCCACAGGTCGCGGTACTCGGCGGTCAGCGGCACCGAATCGG
>JAGRMU010000129.1:0-128 GCA_020441165.1 Sedimentitalea sp. | reverse complement strand
GACCGGATCGTTCGCCCAGTGCAGCCCCATCGCGTGAACCGCCAGATCGACGCTGTCCGGCGCGAGGTCCAGCACCTCGTCATCCGCGACCAGCCTGGCCCCTGCGAGGCGGCCCTGCCACAGCGCCG
>JAGRMU010000128.1 GCA_020441165.1 Sedimentitalea sp. | reverse complement strand
CTCGGGCGTCAGCACCCCCAGCGCCGCGATCCGCGCCTCGGTCAGCAGGGCGCGGGCGGTCGCCCGGGCGGCATCGTCGGTGGGGCGGATCGGGCTCGGCATGGGCGCAGCCTAGCGCAAGACGAAACTTGGCGGAACCGCCTGCGCAACCGGACAAGGAATCGCGCCCGACCCGAGGATGGGCGCAATCGCGCCCGCGTCGCGCCGGAGGCGCGCTTTCAACGCGGGCGGGTCGGGTCGGGCGCGATCCGGGGCTGCGCCCCGGAGGGACACGCGCGGTGGTGAGTTCGAAGCGGTGGCTTCAGATCGTTTCGCGGGGGGGCGGACCGGAAATGCGCGCGGGTGCCGCGCCGCTCAGAAATCGCGCCAGATCTCGAGGCTGAGGCCGAGGTTGCGCTCGGGGAGCGAGGTGCGCTTGACGCCGAGAACCCAGGTGCCGCCCTTGCGGGTCGTGTACATCAGCGCCGGGGTCACCGCCCAGCCGATTTCCTGCCCGGAACTCGAATAGCTTTCCAGTTTCAGCAGCGGCCGCAGCCGCCAGCCCGAGGACATGCCGATCACCGCGTCGAGCTTGAAGATCGGATCGGGCAGGCCGCGGCGGATCTCGATGGCGGCCTCGGCGCCCATCCAGCCATTGCCCCAGCGGGTTTCGAAGCCGCGTCCGGCGGCCAGACCCGCCTTGTACATCGCCATCCACTGGTTCTCGAGGTGATGCCCCCCGGCGCCGAGCTGCAGGGCGAAGCGGGTGCGCCAGTCGGGATTGCCCAAGGGGAGCAGCGCGAAGGCCAGAGCGTGGCCCGCCACGCCCGCATGGTCGTTGAGGTCGAGCCCGACAGTCAGGCGCGGGCGCAGCCCGTATTCGGCATAGGCGCGGGTGTCATACTCGACATAGCTGCCGCCCAGGACATAGGGATTGCCCTCGTAGATCGTGCCGCCGAAGGAGAGGAACCCGCTGCCCTGATCGCGCAGCCAGGCCCCGGCCAGCGCCGGCGATGCGGCGGCCAGGCAGATCAGGACCACAGCCAGGGCGATGCGCATCGAGGAACCTCCGGGCGCAACCATGATTAAGCATGGTTAACGCCCGGTTACCGCGCGCCTTGCGGGGGGCGGCGTTTTCGCCGTTGCGCCGGGCGGTGAGGCGGTTAAGCTGCGGTGCGGCGGAGGAGGGACGAGTTGGGACGGGTGATCACCATCGCGCAGCAGAAGGGCGGGGCCGGCAAGACCACGCTGGCCGTCAACCTCGCCGTGGGCTTCGCGCAGGCGGGCCGGTCGGTGGCGCTGATGGACACCGATCCGCAGGGCAGCGCCGGGCGCTGGTTCATGACGCGGCTGGAGACGATGGAGGATCCGGGGCTCGAGTTCTCGACCGCCTCGGCCTGGGGGGTGCCCTACGAGTGCCGCAAGCTCGCCGATGCCTGCGACATCGTCATCATCGACACTCCGCCCAAGGCCGACAGCGACCTGCGCCCGGCCCTGCGCGCCGCCGACCTGGTGCTGATCCCGGTGGCCTCGTCTCACCTGGATCTCTGGGCGGTCGAATCGGTGTTGCAGCTGACCGAGCGGGTGGGCATCCCGGCGATGATGGTGATGACCCGCGCCCGAACCGGCACGCGTCTGGGCGCCGACGTGCTGGAAAAGGCCGGCGAGCTGGACGCCGCGATGGCGCGCACGCCGATGGCCAACCGGGTGGTCTATGCCGAGACGCTGGGCGCGGGGCGCACCGCGCTGGAAGCGGGCAAGGGGCCCGCGCGCGATGAAATGATGCGGCTGGTGGAGGAGATTCAGGCGGTGCTGGATCCGCCATCCTGAGCCGAGAAGGAGGAACCGATGCTGACCATTTCCAAGACGGCCGAAGTGCAGACCGTCATCACCACCTTCGAGATGACGCCGGGCACCTGCCAGGACCTGCTCGACGCGCTGACCAGCGCCTATGCCGAATTCATCTCGAAGCAGCCCGGCTTCATCGCCGCCAGCCTGCATGTCAACGATGCGCAGACCCGCATCGCCAACTATTCGCAATGGCGCCGGCGCGAGGATTTCCAAGCGATGCTGCGCAGCGACGAGATGCGCGCCCGCAACCGCAAGATCAACGAGCTCTGCCGGTCCTTCGAGCCGGTGATGTACGACGTGGTCGAAAGCTTCGGCTGAGGCCGCGGCTGCGGCGTCAACCGGGGTCCGGCCCGTCGCATTCGCGCGCCAGCAGCCCCGATTCGAACCGCTTGCGGGCCGCGTGCCTGCGCTGGTCGGCCGCCGCGGCGGCCATCGACGCAACCGCCTGCTGGCGCCCGAAGGCCTTGCGCGCGCGTTTCAGGGCCTCGATCTTGCGGGCCATGACGGTGGCCAGCTCGATGTTCAGCTGGCGCCGGGTCCGCGTCACCCAGCCCTGCCAGAGAAGATCGGCGCCGACCGTGCGCATCGCGAAGGCGTCGGCCTCCTGCCGGCGCGCCTGCTCGGCGAGCGCGGTCAGCCGCGCCAGGTCGCGGCGCAGCTCGGCCTCGCGGGCCAGGATCGGCCGGATCGCCTCGTATTCGCGAAGGTAGAGCGCGTCGGTCACCTGCGCCAGCTGGGCGAGCTTGTCGGTCTTCATCTAGACCCGCCCCCGCGCCCTGAGGCGCATCCTCTCGGCAAAGCGGATGGCGGCGGCGACGGCGCGGTAATGTTCTTCGTGGATCTCCTGGCCGATGTCGACGGTCGCGTGCAGGGCGCGGGCGGTGGGCGGATCGCTGTGGATCGGCACCCCGGCCTCGATCGCGGTGCGGCGGATCGCGGCGGCGATCTCGTCGACGCCCTTGGCGACGCAGACCGGCGCGGCGCCGGGCAGCTTGCTCCATTTCAGCGCCACCGCGTAATGGGTCGGGTTGACGATCACCACATCGGCCCCCGGCACGTCTTTCATCATCTGCGACATGGCGATCTGCTGGCCGCGGAACCGGCGCTCCTGCTTCATGTAGGGATCGCCCTCGGCATCCTTGGTCTCGTCGGTGATCTCCTTGCGGGTCATGCGGTTCTTGCGCAAATGGTTCTGGTATTGCCAGACCGCGTCGAGGGCACCGATGCCGGTGGCGATCAGCAGCACCAGGAATAGGAACTCGATGCAGAGCCGCGCCATCAGCGCCACGACGATGAAGGCGCCGGTATCGGCGCTGGCGATCATCTCGGTCAACCGGGCGTTCAGGAACACCCCGAGGCAGACCGAATAGAGGACCAGCTTGGCAAAGCTCTTGGCGAATTCGAAGAGACCCGAGGCGCCGAACTTGTTCTTGGCATTCGAGATCGGCGAGATCCGCGACAGCTTGGGCTCGAGCTTGCTCGGCGCCACCACGAATCCCCTCTGCGCGAGGATCGAGAGCAGCACCGCCACCGCCGGCAGGGCGAACCAGGGCGAGACCGACCCGGCGACAGCCGCCAGCAGCCCGCCCACCGGCGCGCTGGCCGGGCCGTCGAAAAACAGCGCCGCGAGCCGGTCGGGCTGGTCCAGCAGCACCATCATCGTGGTCCCGAACTTCTCCAGCGAGCCGAGCCCGAGCACCAGCGCGGCCAGCAGCAGCCCGCCATAGGAGGCCGCCACCGACAGGTCGGTGGAGCGGGCGATCTCGCCCTTCTCGCGCGCCTTCTTCAGCTTTTCGGGGGTGGCCTCGAAACTCTTCTCGCTGTCGTCCTCCGCCGGTCCGCTCATTGTGGCGGCCCCAGCGGGTTCTGCACGAAAGCCAGCATCGCGTCGGTCCAGGCCGCCAGGATCAGCGGCGCCGCGGCGAAGAGCAGGAAGAGCCCGCCAAGGGTGATCACCGGCGCGCCGACGAAGGCGACCATCAGCTGCGGCATGGCGCGGTTGATGACGCCGAGGGTCAGGTTGTAGATCACCGAGGCGATGACGAAGGGCGCGGCCAGCATGAAGGCCATCGAGAAGGCCTGGGCGATGCGCCCCACCCCCCAGAAGGACAGATCGCGCGCCTCGGGGAACGCCCCGGCCGGGAAGAGATCGTAGGAAAGGATCATCAGCCTTGCGACCTGGACGTGCAGCCCGGCCATCACCGCCAGGGCCAGCCCGCCGATCGCCAGGACATATCCCATCGCCGGGATCGGCTCGACCGCGGCGCCGCCGAGGATCTGCGACAGCGAGGTGGCCTGCGCCGCGATCGATCCGGCGGTCTGCAGCGCCAGCACGAAGAGCCGCACGCCGAGGCCCAGGGCCAGGCCGATCACCAGTTCGGTCAGCGCATAGCCGGCCAGCTGCAGCGGGCTCGCCGCCGCCGCGATCACCGGCACCGCCGGCGCGACGATGGCGGTGAAGGCCAGCGCCAGCACCAGCTTGATCCGCATCGGCACGCTGCTCTCGCCGAAGGCCGGCAGCACCGAGACCAGCGCCGCCACCCGCAGGAACACCACCGCCCCGTGCCAGAGACCGGTGGCGAGCATGCCCTGGAGCTCCTGCGCGAGCGGGGTCACGCGGCGACCATCCCGACCAGCGCCGGGCGCGCCTCCAGGCCGATCTCCTCGAAGGAGAGGACCGGGTTGGTGATGCCGCGGGCGCGCAGGATGGTGCGCAGGAAGCGCCGCCGCCGCGTCGAGGTCACCACCGCCGGGAACACCCCGTGATCGGCGGAATGGCGCAGCCGGTCCGAAACCCCGTCGGCCAGCCGGTTGAAGAGATCGGGCGGCAGGGCGATGTCCAGCCCGCCCGACTTGCTGTCGATCTGGTACTGGGAAAAGGTGTCTTCCCATTCCGGCGCCAGCTGGATCAGCGGGATGCTGCCATCGTCGCGCTTGAGCTCGGAGACCAGCTGGAAGCCCAGGCGCTGGCGGACATGCTCGCAGATGCCCTCGGGCTGGGTGGTGTGGATGCGCGCCTCGGCGATCGCCTCGAGGATCAGCGGCAGGTTGCGGATCGACACCCGCTCGTCCAGCAGCAGGCGGAGAACCGAATGCAGCACGTCGATCGGCACCTTGTCGGGGATCAGCTCGTCGAGCAGCTTGCGGTTGGCCTCGGACCGGTCCGGATCCGAGAGCCGGGTCATCTCGGACAGCAGCCGCCGGAGCGACTTGAGGGTCAGCAGGCGCGCGAAATTCTGCTTGATGGTTTCCAGCAGGTGGGTGGCCAGGATCTCTGGTGGGGTGACGATGGTCGCGCCGTTCACCGCCGCCGACTCCTGGTCCTTGGGCGTGATCCAGCGTGCCGGCGCGCCATAGACCGGCTCGGTCACGTCCTTGCCCGAGGGCAGGGCCTCGGGCGTGTCGGGCATCAGCGCCAGGACCAGGTCGGGATGCAGCGTGCCGCGCCCCTGCTCGACGCCCTGGACGTGGATGACATAGGTGCCGAAGGTCAGCTCGGGCTGGTCGGTCAGCCTTATGTCGGGCAGGATCAGCCCGAAGACGGTCGCCACATGGGTGCGCATGTTGGCGATCCGCGTGTCCAGCCCAGTGCCGGGGTCGAGCACCATGTTGACGAGGTCGGGGGCGAATTCCACGTGCACGTCGTCCAGCTCGAGCACGTCGCCCAGGGCCTTCTGCGCCGGAACCCGGGGCGCGGCGGTCTCGGCCTCGGCCTGCGCGGCCTTGTCCTGCGCGCGCCGGTGCATGACATAGGCGGCGAAGCCGAGGGTGGCGCCGCCGAGGATGAAGGGCACGAAGGGCAGGCCCGGCACCAGCGCGAAGAGCGCCATCAGCACCGCCACCGTCGCAAGCGCCGCGGGGTATTTGCCGAGCTGGTCGAAGAGCGCGAGATCCGTGGCGCCCCTGGTGCCGCCGCGGGCGAGCAGGAGGGCCGAGGCGATGGAGATGATCACCGCGGGGATCTGCGAGACCAGCCCGTCGCCGACGGTGAGGATGGCGTAGGTCTCGAAGGCCGAGGCGATGGGCATCTGGTGGACGACCACGCCCATCACCAGCCCCATCACCAGGTTCAGCAGGGTGATCAGCAGCCCGGCCACCGCGTCGCCCTTGACGAATTTCGAGGCCCCGTCGAGCGAGCCGAAGAAGGTCGTTTCCTGCTGCTCGAGCTCGCGCCGCGCCTTCGCCTGCTGGTGGTCGATGGCGCCGGCGGACATGTCGCTGTCGATGGCCAGCTGCTTGCCGGGCATGGCGTCCAGTGCGAAGCGCGCGCCGACCTCGGCCATCCGCGCGGCGCCCTTGGTGATGACCATGAAGTTCACGATCAACAGGACGCCGAAGACCACGAGGCCCAGGAAGACGCTGCCGCCCATGACGAAATTGGCAAAGCCCTGGATCACGTCGCCTGCCGCGCCCGGGCCGGTATGGCCCTGTCCGATGATCAGCTTGGTCGAGGAGACGTTGAGCGACAGGCGCAGCATCAGCGAGGCCAGCAGGATCGTCGGGAAGGCCGAGAAATCCAGCGGCCGCTCGATGAAGAGGGTGACGGTGAAGATCAGGATCGCCAGGCCGAAGGAAGCGGCCAGCCCCACGTCCAGCACCCAGGCCGGCATCGGCAGGATCATCATCACGATCACCGCCATCAGCGCCAGCGCCAGGAGCACGGTCGGGCTGAAGATATCCCGGGCGGTCAGTTTCGGCACCCGAGGCCTCCTATTCCAGCGCGATGAAGACGCGGGCCGCGCCCGGCGCCGAGACGGTCACCGGCACCAGCGATCCCAGGGCGACCGAGCCCTGGCCGATGAACGGGACCCGCCCCTCGGTGCGGGCGAGATCGAGTTTCTGCGGCCCGCGGGGCCGGTCCGGGGTATCCGCCTCGGCGATCTCGCGCCGGCTGCCGTCGGGGATCGCGCTGCGGATGCGCTCGAACTTCGCGGCATAGGATCGTGCATGTTCGGGCGTGCGCGAGTGATAGGCGCCGGCGGCGGCGGACCAGTCGCCGAACTCCTCGTAGAGCCGCATCAGGAAGCGCGCGGCATAGCGGGCGTTCAGGGTCGGGTCGAACATCTCGTCGATCGACCGGAAGGCCTCTCCGTGCCATCTGTAGTTGATCTGGAAGCACCCCACGTCGAAGCTGCGGGCGCCGCGCTTGAAATGGGCGAAGACATAGGCGCGGGCCTCGTCCTCGGTGGCGAACCACTTGCCGATCCCCTCCATGTTGACGGTCCAGGGCCAGGGTTGCAGGCCCGACTCGCCCGATCGGCCGGTTTCGGTGCGGGCGATCGCCTGCAGCACGTCCAGGGGAACGCCTTCGGCCTGCGCGGCGGCGCGGGCGGCGCGGTCGCAGAGTTTTGAATTCTCGCCGACCGCCGCCTGAACCGTGCGCGGTAAAAGAAAACTTGCGAGCACCGCCATGGCGACCGCGAGGGTCAAGCCGTGCCGCGTCACGCGGCCGACCTGCAGACGCAGTCGGTGCGCGACATTGGCAAGATGTTGGAACCAGGGCATTCTGCCGTATCCAGACCGTTCTGTCAGCTGTCCCGATCCTAGGAGCGCCGAGTTTATTTTCTGTTAGCGGCGACGCGTTCGCCGTGCCCGCCGCGCGCCCCGAATTTTGCGCCTGCGCGCGTCACTCTTGCTGGTTCGCGCCGTCGACGAGGGCCAGCAATTGCAAGATCTCGCCTCGCGTCTCGGAGCTGCGCGCGATCAGGTCGCGCGCTTCTCGGAGCGGTGCGGACGGGGGGATGTCGCCATCGGGGTCGACCGCCGCGGTCGCGACCGGAGGGACGGCCAGGCGTGCGGCGATGTCTGCGACCTGCCCGTAGCGGGTCGTCTCGAGCCCCGGCTCGAGCGTCTCGGCGCCCGACAGCCACAGCCCGCGCGCCGCGTCCTCGGGCGCGCCGGCGCCGAGAAACGCCTGGGCGGCCTGACCGAGATCGCCGGTGCGCACCATGGCCTCGGCCCTCAGCCGGTCCGCGTCGGGTCCGGTCAGGCCGAGCAGCTCCACCAGGGCGCGATTCGGCAAATCGAGCGCGAGGGCCGCCCGCGCCCGCAGCACGCGGCGCTCCCGCGCAAAGGCCTCGCTTGCCGGCGCTTTCAGCAGGGCCATCGCAGGTTCGGCGAAGCCGAGACCGACCAATCGGTCCGCGAGGGCGGTCGCGAGCTCCTCGGGAAGGCCCCTGCCGCCGGTTGCGACTTGCTGCAGCCCGAATCGCAGGAAATCGAGATCCGATCCGCGCTCCACCAGCAGCGTCAGAAAGGGCAGCAGGGCGGCGTCCTGCGCCTCCGGCCCGTCCGCGGCAAGGACCTGCGCGAGCCGGTCCTGCGCGCCGGCGACATCTCCGGCAAGCGACAGCGCCAGGACCTGTGCGCGCCGCAGATCCGGGCCGATCGCGGCGTCCCGGTATTCCAGGGCATAGGCATCGAGCAGAACCGGCATGTCCGGCGGGATCGCGCCGCGGCTTTCCCAGGTCGCCTCGATGAGCTCGATCACGGCTTGCGGTGCCTGCGCGGATCCGGATCCGATCACCTCGGACATGCCGCCCGACCAGCCTTCGACATTGCCGCGGGCGCGGTCCAGCGACGCTTCGGCGAAGATCAGCGCGGGATCTGTGGCGTCGCCCGAGCGGGTTGTCGCGATCAGGATCGCCGATGCCATGTCCGTCTCGCCCGCGTCGCTGAAGCGGCGGACGAGACCCGGACCGAGATGGGATTTCAGATGCGCCGGAAGCCGTGCGAAGGCCAGCAGGATGGCGTCGGCATCGAACGGTCTGGCGAGCGTGCCGGCGGCGAGCACCGACCAGAGCGCGACGTCGCCGTCGCAGTCCTGCTGGCCGGCGAAGGGGTTCGGCTCGCGGGTGTCCTCGCCGTCCATGATATCCGAGAGTGCCTCGATGATCCGGGTCTCGAGATCGTTCTGCCGGCCCAGGTCGAGAACCCCGGCAGCCTCCGCGCCGAAGCCGAAATAGAGATAGAGCCGGGCAAGCCCCAGCACCGCCTCCGGGTTCACCCTGTCGAACTCGCCGTAGAGCAAGGCGCGCAGATCGCTGACCTGCGCCGAGAACGGCCGCTCGGTGCCCCAGTCCTGCACCGCGACCAATTTGCCCGAGAGGCAGGTCGGCGCGTCCGCGGCTGGCATGCCGTTGCCGCGCACCCGCGCCAATCCCTCGTCGAGCGCATTTCTCACCGAAACACCGACCTGGTTGCCTTGGATCTCCGTTGGTAGCTCGACGTCCTTAGCGGCGTGGTCTGCGGGGGTCGAGTCGTCGGCTTTTAAGCGCCGGCGGGGTTCGAGAAGGCCCTGGTCCATCGCCCGGTCGATCTGTTCGAGCAGGCGCTCCTCGGACCGGTTCAGGCCGACCGAAACGGTCGACGCCGTGCCGGAGGCCGGCCGAGGCGGTGTGTCATCTGCGCCGGCCGGGGCCGGGGCCTTGAGCATCGCCAGCGACGAGTCCGGCAGGACCGGCAGGGTGAGCGGGTCTGCGGGCGCCTCGACCACATCAGTCCCTCCCGGCGCGACCTCCTCGGGCCTGGCGTCCGCGATATCGATCACCAGGAAGCGACCGGACTGGACGAACTCGTCGATCGCGCAATCGCAGCCCAGGGTGAAGGTCAGATCGCCGCCGGGCTCGGTCTGTTCCAGCGCCGTCAGCCGGGTCCTCGGGATGCGCTCGAAGACCTTGGACGTGTCGAAGCGCAGGCTCTGCTGATCCACGGTCAGTCGCACCATCCGGTCGCCGCGTTCCAGCGACCACTCTGCGCCCTGCGGCATCTGCAGCACGATGCGCGAGAAGCCGTCATGCTCGCCCGAGCGCGCCACGACGGTCTGGGCGCCGGCGAGCGTCGGCGCCAGCGCCGCAGCGGCCGCCAGAAGGACCGATCGGATCATGCGGCGTCCTGCTTGACCGCCTTCAGCGCCTCTTCGAGGTCGGAGAATTTCGGCCGGATGTGCGACGGCGTGTTCTGGCGCCCGACCTCGATGCAGATCGCGGCGGCGTGATTGTGCATGTTGGCCACGAGAACCTCGCGGATCAGCTGGTAGAAATGGCTGTCTTCCTCGACGACGACGCGGACCTTCGCCGCGAACGGGCCGACGAGACCATAGGCCAGGAACACGCCCAGGAAGGTGCCGACCAGCGCCCCGCCGATCAGCTTGCCGAGGATTTCCGGCGGCTGGTCGATCGATCCCATGGTCTTGATGACGCCGAGCACCGCCGCCACGATCCCCAGGGCCGGCAGGCCGTCGGCCACGGTCTGCAGCGCGTGGCTGGAATGCAGGGCGTGGTGCAGGTTCGCCTCCATGCGCTTCTCGAGCACCTCCTCGACCTGGTTGGGATCGTCATAGTTCATCGCGGCCGAGCGCATGGTGTCGCAGATCAGGTCCACCGCCTCGCGATCGGCCAGGATCCTGGGATATTTCAGGAAGATGTCCGAGCTCGCGGGATCCTCGATATGGGCCTCGACCTCGACCGGGTTCTGGCGCGCGATGCGGATCAGCGCGAAGAGCAGGCACAGCAGGTCCCGGTAATCCTCGGGCTTCCATTTCGGGCCCTTGAACACCTTTCCGATGTCCTTGATCGTGTGCTTGATCGCGGAAAGATCGTTGCTGATCAGAAACGCCCCGACGGCGGCGCCCCCGATCATCGTCAACTCGAAGGGCAACGTCTTGAGGATGATCGTCATCTTGCCGCCGGCGGCCAGATAGCCGCCGAACACCATGACGAAGATCATGACAATGCCGATAATGCCAATCATATGCCGACTCCACTCTTCATGGCTTGCAAGCACTCTGGCGGGTTTGCCTTAACAAACGCTGACTGCGCGGCGGATCTTATTCCTTCGGGACCATCGCGTTGCGCCCGGCCAGAACGACGCTGATCGTGTAGGCCGCCTTGGGGCTGAGCCCGGCCATCACCCCCGCGGCGATCTCTGGGCGCATCCGGGAGAGGAACCCGGCGGCGAATTGCGGGTCCATCTCCTCGAAGAGCGCGGCTGCGTCCTTGGGTTTCATCTTCTCGTAGAGACTGGTCAGCTGCGCGAGATCGCCCTCCGAAGCGCCCTCGGCCATCGCCAGCGTCGTGCTCAGCCGCTCCTCTGCCGCGACCAGCTCGGCGAGTTTCGCCTCGATCGCGGCATCGGCGATCTCGAGCGCGCGCATGCGATCCTCGACCTGGAGTTCGCGCGTCCGGAGCGTTTTTTCGCGCGCCTGGAAGGCGTCGAGAAGCGCCTGAAGGTCGGACCCGGTCGGTGCGCCGGATACCGCGTGCTGCGCAGGCTCGACCGCGGTGCCGGCGTGCCCGGCCAGCTCCTTGGCGAGCGCGGGACCGGCCTGGACCCCGAGGCGGAGAGTCGCGGAACCGACCAGCAGAAGCGACAACAACAGCAGGGCACCGCCACGGGTCCGGCGCCTGGCGGTCCGGCGGGTCTGGGCGGTCATCGTGCGTCTCCGTTCGCGCCTCGTGCATGGCGAACGAAGACCGGCCCCGCGGGCGCTTCCGGGACAGGTGCCGGCCTGGGCGGCGGCTCGGCCGAGACCTGGTCGGGCATGTCGTGCAACGAGGCCATCAGCAATTCCAGCCGGCCCGCGACGGCCTCGGCCCGCCCGGTAAGATCGGCCAGTGCCGCGTTCGAGCCGTCCGAGGCCTTGCGCGCCGCGACCAGCGTCTTGCTGAGATCGTCGACCTGCGAGGACAGCACCGCGACCGCCCCGCCGACGCCCTTTTCGAGATCGTTGAACCGGTTCAGCCGCCGTGCCAGAACGAAACAGTAGAATCCCGCCCCGAGGGCGCCGGCGACCAGTAGAATATCTGCGACGAGTTCCAAGAGCGCCTCCTAGTTCAGCACGAAATCCATGACCAGCAGGTCGCGCACGCGGCCCTGCCCGGCGACGATCTGGACGCGGCGCAGCATCTGCGCGCGCAGCCGGGTCAAGGCCTCGGGATCGCGGAGATCCTCCAGCTCCAGCGCCCGCAGGTATCCGTTCAGCACGTCGACCACCCTGGGCAGGATCAGCTGCACGTCGTGCTGATAGGCCGCATCGACCTCGAGCTGCGCGCGAAACCGCAGATACTGGATGGCGCGGTCGCCGCTGAGGGTGATCATGATCGGATCCATCTCGACGAAGGCAATATCGGGCAGGGCGTCGGGATGATCGATTCGGGCCTCCTCGCCATGGCCCCCGCCGAAGGAAAGCAGCCCCGAACTGACCGCGAAATAGCCCCCGCCGGCCCCGGCAATGGCGAGGACAAGCCCCAGTATCAACGGGGTTTTCTTCTTCTTTGCCGGGTTCTCCGGCGGATTGGCGGTGGCGTCCGACATGTCCATTCCCGATCGGGTCGATCGCCCGTTTCATAACCCCTCAGGAGCTAACCGATTGTTAAGCCCGATCGACGAATGATGGGACCACGCGAACAGAAGGTTGGCGCGACGGAGGTTGGACGTGCAGCAGATCAGGACCGTCTGGACGGCATTGGACCGGCGCAAGCAGGCGATCATCGTGATGGCCACGCTGGCGATGTTCGCGGGCATCCTGGCGATGTCCCGGATGGCCGCCTCGCCGAGCATGCAGCTGCCCTATGCCGGGCTCGAAAGCGGGGCGGCGGGGGACATCGTCACGTCGCTGGAACAGCGCGGCGTGGTCTACGAGGTGC
>JAGRMU010000588.1:2498-11779 GCA_020441165.1 Sedimentitalea sp. | reverse complement strand
GATCGCCGGTCAGCGTGTCGGCCAGCCCCGCCTGCACCGCGCTCAGCCGCACCGCCTGGCGCCGCCCGGGATCGGCATCGGCGGCGCGCCCGGTGCGCGGGCCCAGCACCTCCTCGAAGATCAGCACGTCACCGGGGGCCAGATCGGGAAAATCCCCGGCCAGCGTGGCGCGGGTCGCGCCCCTGGGCAGGCAGCATTCGGCGTCGCTCCACTCGTAGAGCGGCATGGCGTTCAGCGCGGGGTGCAGCTGCGCCTCGGTCATGGTCTCGAAGACCAGCGGATCCAGCGCGCGGGCGTCGCGCTCGATCTTCGGATCCGAGATCACCGGATCGAAGCCGACCAGCCGCGTCAGCAGCCGGGTCGCGGCGGGCAGAACCGTGGGCGCGTCCACGTCGAGATGCACCCAGACCCGCGCATTGGCGCCGTCATGCATGTGGTAATCGACCAGCTTGGCGTGCCGGCGCACCGAACTGCGCCGCCGCGCGGTGCCCAGATAGGCCTCGGTCGCCACCGCGTCCTGCGCCTGGCTCAGCCGGTCGGCGGTATAGGCCAAGAGCTCGACCAGGGTGACGCCCAGATCGGCGGGGCTGCGCTCGCGCCAGTCGGGCAGGATCTGCGCCATGCGGTTCAGCATCAGCCGGCGGAACGAGGTGTAGTCCTTGGCCAGATAGGAGAGAACCGGTGGCTCGGGCGTATCCTCGGGGCAGACCTGCCGGGGCGCGCAGTCGAACTCGGTCGGGCATTCGACCTTGAACGAGAAATCCACCTCGGACAGCACCCGGTCGATCCCGTCCGGCGGCGCCAGCAGCCCTGGCCCGGAGACCAGCCGCAGCCGATAGGTCGCGTGATCGCCAGCGGAGGACGTGCGCAACACGATCACCTGCGCGGGATCGGGCAGGGCCGCCAGCCAGGCCACCAGCCCCGGCTCGGCCAGCGCCGGGTCGGGCGCGTCGGCTCGCGTCGCCCAGAGCGCGGTGACGCCGGTGATCCGCTCGCCGCCCTCGATCCGGTAGGTGTCCAGCGGCAGGTCGGGGGCGGCGGCGAGGAACCGCAGCAACAGCGTGCGCTGGCGCGGCGTATCGGCCGGCGCCTCGCGGTCCAGCACCTCGACGACGTCGATGCCGTTGATCGCCATGCCGCCCGAGATGGCCGCCAGTACCGCCTCGCGGCGGCGCAGGTCGCAGCACCGATAGATCATGGCCCGCCTCCCACGGTGAACTCGGCCGTCGCCAGCGCCCCGCCGCGCAGGATGCGATAGCCGATGGCGATGCGCATCGCGCCCTCCCCGGGGCCGGCCTCGGTCGTCACCTCCTCGATGGCGATGCGCTGGCCCAGGTGCTGCTGCAGCGCGCCACGGATCATGAACTCGGCGGTCGCCGCCGCTTCGGGGCTGGCGGGGGCGAAGACAAGCTGCAGGATGCCGGCGCCGAACTCGGGCCGGTTCACCCGCTCGCCGGGCGCGGTGAAGAGGATCTGCTCGATCAGGTCGCGGATATGGCCCGGCTCGTCCACCGTGGCGGTGCGCTCGCGCCCGTCGAAATGATAGGGAAAATCAATCTGCACGGCGCCGCCCCCTCATGTCGCCACCACCCGCATCTGCACCTGCACCGGGATCAGCGGCGTGCCGGTGGGGGTGCAGATGCTGACCCCGTCCTGGGTCAGCACCGGCACCCCGCCGGCGAAGACCCGCGTCGCGGCGGTCACGAAATTCGCGGTCACGCAAGGCCCGTTGCCGCCAGGCGGCACGAATCCGCAGCCCGCCACCGTGTAGGTCGCGCTTTGCGTGACCACCGGCTGGCCCGAGACCTGAACCCGCGGGAAGGGCGCGGTGGGCAGCGCCTGGCCGCCATGGCTGCAGGTGACCGTCGCCCCAAGGTGCAGGATCGGTCCGGGCATCACATGGCTCCTTTCATGTCGCGCGCGCCCATCAGATCACCGTCAGCGCGCCGTTGTTCACCGTGACCGTCGGACCGGTCATGATGATCGACGCGCCCTTGCCGTTCTGGATGTAGATGCCGGTGTCGTTGACGATCAGCGAGGCGCCCGTCGCCGTCTTCAGCACGATGCCCCCGGTCGGCCCCGGCAGGTCGGTGACAGTGATCCCGTTCTGCAGCAGGGTCTGCACGGTGAAGGCCGACACGCCCGGGGGCGTCAGGTTGTGCAGCACCGGCACCTCGGCGGCCGAGCCATAGAAGCAGCCGGTCCAGATCGGGTAGTCGCTGTCGCCCTTCTCGAACTCGATCCACACCCCGGCCCCGATCGGCGGCACGCCGAGGTTGCCGGTCTGCACCCCGGCGACCGGAAAGCACGGCATCGCCCAGGAGCTGAGCGCCACCGAGGACACGTCCGGCACGATGGCCTGGATCCGCCCGGTCAGCATCGGATCGACGTTGTTCACGACCGTGCCGCGATATTTGCCATAGTATTTCGTACTCATGCGGGCACCGAGGCTTGGGTGGGAAGAAGGCCGTCGCGCTTGAGCGTGAAGCTCTGCTTGTAGGCGCCGCGGGCAAGCTCGTGGGTGACGCTGGCGACGTAATGCACCCCGTCGAAGGGCGCCCCGGCGCCGCGCACCCCGACCAGCGACCGCGCGTGCAGGATCCGGCCATAGCGCAGCACGTCGACGCGCCCGCGCCCCTCGACCGCGTCCATGTTGCGCGCCGCATGGGCAAAGCCGCGCACCAGCGCCTCGAACGGGTTGAGGTTGGCGGTGTCCTTCAGCCGCTCGATCCGCGGCGGCAGCGGCGGTACCGCGCCCAGGGTGGGCTTGAACGGGATCGCGCCGGGGATCGGCACCGGGATCGGCGCCTTGGTCAGCGCGTTCTGGATGAAGACGATGGGGATCGACACGCGTTCCTTGTCGAAGGAAAACCCCAGCTCCTCGGCATTGGTCGGCACCCCGCTTTCGACGGTCAGCGCCGGCTGCACCGCGCCGAGGCGGATATCGGGGCCCCAATAGGCGATCGAGGTGGCCGGCGCCGGGCCCGGCTTGAGAAAGAACACGTACCCTGCCTCGTGCGCGAGGGTCCGGATGTAATCGAGATCGTTGTCCTTGTGGCGCGGGATCTTCTCGGTGGGCAGCGGCGGGCCCTCGGCCGAGGGGATCACCTGCGGGATCACCCCCAGCCAGGCGTATTTGGACAGCACCAGGTTGACCCGCGCGAAGGGCGGCATGGCGGGGTAGGGCAGACCGGAGAAGTCGAAATAGCCCATGGTGGCGCTCAGATCCTTGCCGGTCACGGTCAGCGTGGCCGGGGCGCCGCCGCTGCCCGGGGTCAGGTCGGTCCGGGTCACCACCCCGTTGATCAGCGTCTCGGCCCGCCCGTTCAGCGTGGCGATTAGCGCCACGCGCAGGATCGGCAGCGCCCCGCCCCCGGCCAGCAGGAAGAGCGTGTTCAGCGGCGAATCCTTGTCGAGCGCAAAGCCGAGGCGGAAGCCCGAGGGCGTCTCTCCGGCGCTCTCCTCGATCTGCACCGATTGCAGCGCCTCGATCACCATGCGCGGGGCCGGCATCGGAATGCCGGGGCCGAAGAGCAGCGACAGGTCGATCCCCTTGATCATCCCCCCTCCTCCGCGTCCGCACCCGGCACGCCCTGCGGCAGGGTCAGGCGGATCTCGGTGCCGGTCTCTTCCAGTTCCTCGGCCCAGATCGCGCCATTCGCGTCGCAGAGCCGCCAGAACCCGAGGGGATCGCCGCTGACCTCGGCGGCGATCTGGTCCAGCCGCTCGTCCTGCCGGGTGACCCGGTAGCCCTGGGTGGCGAAGCTCTCGGGCTGCGGCAGGAAGCGCCGCGCCAGGTAGGCGGTCTGGCGCCCGTCTGCCGCGACCAGGCTGCGCGTCGGCACCCCGTGATAGCGGCTTTCGGGCGGGAAATCCGTGGCCTCGACCACGCCCTGCTGGAACATCGCCTGGATGGGGTTCTTCATGGCAGCCCTCCGATGCCGAGCGAGGTGATCTCGCCGCCGGCGAATTTGCGCGCCAGCGCCTCCTTCGATTGCAGGTAGGCCAGGAAGAGGCCGCTGCCGCGATGGCCGAAGCCCAGGTCGTCCACCGAGAGCACCCGCAGGGACAGCGTGACCTTGGCCCGGATCGGATTCAGCGCGGCATCGAAGAACTCCTCGGTGATCGACAAATCGGTCAGCCGCACCGGCATGATGCGGTTCTTCGACCAGACGAAGATCGCCAGCGGGGTCTGCGCCGGGGCGATCTGGAAGCTGCCCGAGGCGCCTTGCGCGTTCTGCCGCTCGAGCTGTGCGACGCTCGGATGCAGCAGCGTCTCGAGCGCCGAGAGCGCCGGGAAGATCCCCGCCGCGACGGTATCGGGATGCGCGTCCGGGCGTTCGAGCTGGTCGGTGGCGTCCAGCATCGCCTCCAGCGTCAGTGTCTCGACCGCCGGGCCGGTCAGGCGCAGCGGCTGCGAGCGGTCGGGCTCGTCCTTGACGGTCTGCGCCTGCAGCGAGCGCTGCAGCGTCTCGGCGGCATATTGCAGGGTGATGATCCGCTGCACCGCGCCGCTGGCCGGATCGATCAGCACCAGCCCGGCGCGCGTGAGGATCGGAGAGCGGGGAAATCCGGTCATGGCGCCGTCTTCTTTTTCTTGCGCTTGGTGCGTTTCAGCTTCTCGCCCGAGGTCTGCTTGTGCGGGTTCTTGAGCGGGAACTTGACCTCGTCCATGGCAATGATGTTGGGATCGCCGAAGGCGCTTGCGGGCGGAAGTCCGCAAAGCGGATCGCCCTCGGCGCAGCCCTTGATCTGCTCCTCCATCGGCCGGGAATCCCAGGCCTCGCTCAAGACCTTCAGCAGCGCGGCGTTTTCCGGCGCATAATCCTGCTTGAGCGTCCGGCCGATGCTCTCGATCTCGGTGGTCGTCTTCAGCGCGAAACGCTTGACCAGGCAGTCGCGGTAGTCGTCGCCGACCAGCGCGCAGATGTCCTCCTCGTTCAGCGGGTTGGTCGAATGGCTGTTGCGCATCATCGACTGCCGCGACAGCGGATCGGCCGGGCGCATCATCTGCTCGCGGAACCAGTAGAGCCGGGTGCCGATCTCCATGTCGACGTTGCGGGCATGGCTGGCGATGTAGTTGTAGCGATCCTCGAGCTTGAGGAGGTGATGCGCCTCGTGGGCCAGCGTGCCCGGCCCGCTGATCCAGTTGTGCGAATCCGGCCAGGCCGAGGGATCGACATGGACGGTGAAGACGTCGGTTCCGCTCCGGCGCACGAAATCGAGGTCCAGCAGATAGCCCTTGGTTTCGGCCTGCCGCTCGATGGCGTCCTCCAGGTCCTCGACCCGCTTGCGGTCGGTGTCGGTGGCGGTGCCCTTCTTCAGCACCCGCACCTTCATCCGCACGAAGACGTTGGCCGGATCGCGGTCGTCGATGCGAAAGATGGTGCCGTCCTCGCCGCGCTGGCGCTTGAAGTCGCGCTCCTTGGCGGACATCGCGCGTTCCTGCGCGCCGGTGTCGATCAGCTTCTCGCCGGTCTTCTTCTCGTGCTCCTCGGATTTCTTGATCGTTTCCGCTTCCTTGGTCACCGCCGCTTCCGAGCTCTTGCGCTGCGCCTTGGCGGTCTCGGCCTTGTCGCGCCGCTCGGTCTCGAACAGCGCCTTCAGCTCGGTGATGTAGAACATCGGGCAGGCGCTGCCGCGGGCACCGTCGATGATGTGATCGGCGACGCGCCGGTCCTCGCGGGTCAGATCCGTGTAGCGCTGCAGCGCCTTGATCGCGTCCACGGTCTTCTCGAACTCCTCCTCGCCGCCCTTGGGGATCTTCGATACGTCCGAGGGGCAGGTGCGCCGGATCACCCGGCCGCCGCCCTGCTGCAGCGTGTGGGTGATCTCGTGGGCCAAGAGGTGCCGGCCGGCGCGGGTGCCGGGCGCGTACTGGCCGGGGGCGAAGGCGATATGCTCGCGCAGCGCATAGGCGCTGGCCCCGATCGCCTGCGCGGCGCGCTGCGCGGCGCCGCCCGTGTGCAGGCGCAGATGCCCCAGGTTGCGGCCGAAGCGCGGCTCGAACCAGGCCCGCTCGGCGGCCGGCAGCGACATCCCCCCGGACTGCACCGCCGCTGCGGCCTGCGATGCCGCCGCCGGGCGCGCGGGGGCCGCCTGCTTCATCTGCACCGGCTCTTCCTCGTCGTCCTGATCCGCCTGGCGCTGCAACGTCCGGCTGGCCTGGACCTCCTCTTCCTCCTCCTCGGCCTCGGGCTGGCGCTGGACCAGCGGCGTCACCGGCAGAACCACGCCGGGCCGTGCGCCGCCCGCGATCACCCGGTCGGCGATCCGGTCGGCCTCGCGCTCGTAGGCATCGCCGGGCCGGTTGAGCCGGTAGCGCGCCTGCACCCCCAGCCGCGCCGCGCTCTTGCAGGCGGGGCAGAGATCCGCCTCGGCCGTCCGGTCGTCGCATTTGCAGGCGCGCTGCACCACCTGCGCCTCGGCGCTGGCCTGCCGTGCATGGGTCTGCATCGCCATCTCAGCCGCCCTCCCCGCCGCCGCGCAGCGCCGCCAGCGCGCCCCGCGCCACCCGTTGTGCCCGGCCCACGCCACTCTCGCCGACCGCCGGGCCTGCCGCCACCCGTCCCGCGCCCTGCGCCAGGCTGCGCCCCGGCCCCAACGCCGCCACCCCCTCGCGGGCGACCAGCGCGGCGATCTCGGACCGCAGCGCCTCGGCCAGCGCCGCATGGGTCAGCCCCGGCCGGTCCAGCACCACGCGGTCGATCCGCAGGGTGATCCGCGCGCCGCTCATCGGAAGGCCCCCATCTCGGAGCCGGTGAAGGGCTTTTCCAGCTTGGCGTATTCGCGCTGCGCCGCCCGCGCCAGATGCGCCATCCGCACCGGCTCGCCGGCCCCAGCGGCGAGGAAGGCGGCGTTGAGGGCGATCGATCGGATCGATCCGCCGGTCAGGTTCAGCCGCGACAGGCGCGCGGGGTCCAGACCCTCGACCGGGGTCTCGGGCGGGAAGATCCCCGCCCAGATCCGCGCCCGCGCCTCGGCATCGGGAAAGGCGAAGGTGACGACATAGCGCAGCCGCCGCAGGAAGGCCTGGTCAACCGCCGCCTTCTGGTTGGTGGTCAGGATCGCCAGCCCGCGATAGCTCTCCATCCGCTGCAGCAGATAGCTGACCTCGACATTGGCATAGCGGTCGTGGCTATCCTTGACCTCGCTGCGCTTGCCGAAGAGGGCGTCGGCCTCGTCGAACAGCAGGATCGCGCCGCCATCCTCGGCGGCGGCGAAGATGCGCGAGAGGTTCTTCTCGGTCTCGCCGATATACTTGCTGACCACCTGGCTGAGATCGATGCGGAAAAGATCGAGCGACAGCGCGTTCGCCAGCACCTCGGCGGCGAGGGTCTTGCCGGTGCCCGAGGCGCCCGCGAAGAGCGCGGCGGTGCCGAGGCCGCGCGGGCTGCGCGCCGCCCAGCCCCAGCTGCGGTTCACCGTCCAGGCCTGGCGCAGGTGATGCTCGAGGTCGTGCAGGATCGCCAGCGGCTCCGGCGCCAGCACCAGGTCGGCCCAGACCGCGCTGGTCTCGAGGCGCTCGGCGAGGCTGTCCAGCGCCCGGCGCGCCTGGCTCCGCGCCGCCTGCCAGACCGGCGCCAGCCCGGCCTGCCCGGTGCCCCGCGCCAGCGCCGCGGCGCTGTCGATCCCCGAGGCATCGAGGGCGAACTGTTCGGCCAGCCGGTCGGTCTCGGGTCCGGTCAGCCCCGCTCCGGGTCCCAGCGCCGCCAGCCACAGCGCGCGCCGGGCGTCGCGCCCCGGCGGCGAAATGTCGATACGCAGGCGCGGGCCGCGCTCGGTCAGGACCGGGTCGGGTGCCGAGAGGATCACCGGCCCCAGCATCAGGTCGGCGAACCGGGACGCCGCCGCGCCCTCGCCCTCGCCCGCCTCGATCAGCAGCGCCGCGCCGGAGAGGGCCAGCTCGCGCTCGGCCAGCACCGCCAGCGCGGCGCGCTGCGCCGGGTCGGGCGGAATGTCCGCCGCGCGCAGGTGCAGCAGCCGCCGCCCGAGCCGCGCCGCCGCCGCCGCGCAGCGCCGCCGCTTGGCCGCGGGATCGGGCCCGGCCAGGGCCAGAACCGGCAGCGGACCGGCGCCGCTCCAGGCGGCAATGAGCGCCTCCAGCCCCTCGCCCTCCTCGGCCTCGGTCACCGGCACGATCAGCCCCTCCAGCCGCCGGTCGAGATAGGTGGTGCCCAGTAGGAATTGCAGGATCCGCTCGTCGAGCCGCAGCGGCCGGGCCCGCAGCGCCCCGCCGCCGCCGAGATCGATCAGCCGCCAGTGCCGCAGCGGCGCCTCGGGGCAGAGCGCGTCCCAGGCCTCCGGCACCAGCCGCTCGGCGAGCGCCGGGACGGGTTCGGGCTGACCGGTCAGCCGCTGCACCAGCTCGGCACTTTCGGCGTCGAGCTCTGCCGCCGCGCAGAGCGCCAGGATCTCGACATCTGCCGCCGACAGATCGAACATCCGCGCCAGGATCTCCAGCCCCGAGCCCGGCGCCGCGTCGATGGGCGGCAGCGCCGCGCCCGCCGCCAGCGCCTGCAGCCGCTCCCTCGTGCCGGCGAGACGACGCGCCAGGGCGGCACGGCTCGCGGCCAGGGCGGTGCCCGGCTCGGGTGGCCGCTCGGGCCTCATGGCACCGTCACCGTGACCAGGCTGGGCGGGTCGCTCGCCATGTCGATCACCGGGCTGTCGATCCCGTCGACGCGCAGGCGCGCCGCCAGCTTCGCCCCCGGCCGCAGCCCGGCGAACACCGCCTCAGCCTCGGAGACCGGCGACGCGGGGCTGTCCAGCAGCTGCATCTGCCGGCCCAGCAGGATCGCCACGCTCTGACCCGGACGGATCGGCGGCTCGGCGCTCATGGTGAGGCGCACGCCGCCCGGATCGGCGGCGACGGCGGGGGTGCTGCGCGGCGCCAGCGCGATGGCCAGGGCATTGCTGGTGCTCTCGCGCCCGTCTTCGTCGCGAATGACCAGCTCGACGGTATAAGTCCCGATCCGCCAGGCGCCGGGATCGGCGGCGCTGCCGGCAGCGGGGTCGGCGGGCGCGAGCGGCGCGCCGCCCGGCAGGCGGAACGTGACCCGGTGCGGGGTGCTCGGCGCCAGCGGCGCCAGCTCCAGCACCTCGGCGCTGCCAGGCCGGGTGAAGCGCACCCGGGCCTCACCGCCCGCCAGCGCGTGGCCGGTCAGCCGCACCTCGCCCCCGAGCCGCATCACCTGCTGCCCGTCGCGCGGCGCGATGCCGGTCAGCGTCGGCACGCCGGCCATCAGGTCGGGGCGCAGGATCACGCCCGGATCGCGCCC
>JAGRMU010000588.1:2174-2382 GCA_020441165.1 Sedimentitalea sp. | reverse complement strand
AGCGCCGTCCACATCTTCGACATGTCGTCCATCGACAGCGTGTGCGGGGTGATCTTCAGCAGCTCGATCTGGTCGGCGATGTCCGAGGCGCGCAGGAGGTCGAAATCCTGCGGCAGGATCCGGTCCATGCCCGACAGCTCCAGCGCCGCCCGGATCTGCTCGCGCGGCAGGATCGCGGTCTCGTGGAAAAGCTGCATCGCATAGCCCA
>JAGRMU010000588.1:452-2154 GCA_020441165.1 Sedimentitalea sp. | reverse complement strand
CCTCGGCGGCGACCGCGGTCAGGA
This sequence comes from Sedimentitalea sp., assembly GCA_020441165.1. Classification (GTDB taxonomy): domain Bacteria; phylum Pseudomonadota; class Alphaproteobacteria; order Rhodobacterales; family Rhodobacteraceae; genus JAGRMU01. Next base: position 2,130 of record JAGRMU010000588.1, on the reverse strand, counting down.
TGTAGTGCAGATCAAGCGCCAGCCGCGGCCGCGTGACCAGCGCGCCATCGCCGGAGCGGGTCGGCAGGTCGGCATTGCGCAGGGCCGCGTTCGGGGTGATCCGGTGCAGGAAGAGGTTCAGATGGGTGCCCTGATCGGAGGCCTCCTTGGCCACGATCCGGTCGGGCGGCAGCGCGGTGACGGTGAAATCCGCCCCCAGCGCCTTGCTGGCATCGCCCTGGATCAGCGCGTCGTTCAGCAGATCCTTGAGGATTTGCGTCACCGCGGCGATGGCCAGCACGTTGCTCATCCCGACCCGCCCTTCAGGTAGTCGCCCAAGGGGGTCACCTGCGGCGCGCGGCGTTCGGGCCGGGGACGTTCCCGAGGTGGCGGCGCGGCCTCGCGCAGCTCGATCCGGCCGATATGGATGGTGATCTCGGGCGGCGGCGCGGGCGGGGCCGCGCTGACGGCCGGTGCCGCGGAGGCGCGACGGTCCGATGTCGCCGCGCTTGGTGCGGGTTCGGGGTCGAAACCCGGGCGCGGCGCAGGCGGCAGCAACGGCGGCGGCGGTGGGGTCGCGCCGGGGACAGCGGACGCCGTCGCGATCGGAGCGTCGGGTGGGTGCGGTGCTGGCTGTTCCTTCCGTCCCGAGGGTTGCGGTGGCGGCAGCGCATCCGGCGCGGGCATCGCTGGGTCGGTCGACGCGCTTTGCACGTCACGCAGCGTCGGCTCAGGCACGTCAATCGGCGGCGCTGGCGGTGCTTTCGGGGCCGCCTCTGGGGTCTCCGGCGCCAGCGTTCGGCCGGCTGGTGGGCCGGACGGCGCCGCCCGCGTGCGCGGGCCAGCCGGCGGCGCCAAGGTCTGCGGGACGGGTTCCGCTGCCCGGTCCGGCGCGGTGGCGGGCGGTGCCGGGGTCTCGTCATGGCGCTCGGAGAACTCCTCCTCGCCAAATCCGCCCGGCTCGAACCGCGCCGGCAGCACCGGGCGCAGGCGCGAGGACGCCCGGCCCGAAGCCAGGGCCGCGAGGCGGGCGAGCGCGCTCATGCCGCCCTCGCCAGAGACAGGTAGGCGGCCCGCCGCGCCGGGCTCAGCGCCAGCACCTGCGGCTCGCTCCATCCGAAGGCGCGCGCCAGGTCGGCGACCTCTTCCAGCAGTCGCCGCGCCGCCGCCTCGATCTCGGTCCACACCAGGCCCGGCAGGTCGAGCGGCTCGGCCCAATCGGCGCCGCAATCGGGGCAGGAAAGCCGGACCTTCAGCTCGGCGGCGCCGGCGCGGCGCTCGATCTCGGCATCCACGGCAGCGCGGGCAGCCTCGGGCACCGGCCCGGCCAGCCGCGCGCGGATCACATCGGCCGCCGTATCCTCCGGCGCGGCGACCATGGCCGCCAGGTCGACGCTGGTCAGTGGCCGCAGGGCGATCTCGTGCCCCGCCGCCTGCACCGGCGCCCCGGACGGCACCGGCAGGCCGGCGAGGAGATCGCTCACCGACAGGTCGATCTCGAGCTCGGCATCGCACCCTTCGCAGGGCACCGCCAGCGCCAGCCGCTCGCCCAGCAGCGCCCGCCGCGTCTCCAGCAGTGCCCGGTCGCGGCGCTCGAGCGGCCAGTCGGCCAGATCGCCGCCGCCCAGCCCCGCGGCCCAGAGCACCACCAGCGCCCGGTCGAGGGGCCGCCGACCCTGCCCGCCCTCCCAGGCGGCCA
>JAGRMU010000588.1:0-192 GCA_020441165.1 Sedimentitalea sp. | reverse complement strand
CCTCGGCGCCCAGCCCGGCCTGCACGTTCCAGACCAGGTTGGCCCAGCGTTCGAACTCTGCGTCGTGGGTCACGCCGCGCTCCAGCGTGATCGCCTCGAACTTGCTGCGCCCCGGCGACTTGCGGCTGGTCGAGCTGTCGCCGCCGACGCGGTGCTCGACCACCTCCGTGGTGCGTTTCAGCGCGCCGACCT
>JAGRMU010000587.1 GCA_020441165.1 Sedimentitalea sp. | reverse complement strand
CCCGCGATCGCCGGGCGCGCCATCGGCAGGCTGACCCGCCAGAAGGCGGACCAGGCGCTCTGCCCCAGCACCCGCGCGGCCAGGAACCCGGTGCCGCTGTGCTGCAGGAAGGCGGCGCGGGCCAGCAGGTAGACGTAAGGGTAGAGCACCAGGACCAGCATCGCCGCCGCCCCGCCGAGGCTGCGGATCTCGGGAAACCAGTAGTCGCGCGGGCCCCAGCCGGTCACCGCGCGCAACGTGCTCTGCACGATGCCGGGATGGTCCAGCACGTAGGTATAGGCATAGGCCAGCACGTAGGCCGGAAAGGCCAGCGGCAGTACCAGCGCCACCTCCATCCAGCGCACCCCCGGAAAGCGCGTCATCGTCACCAGCCAGGCCGCGCCGACCCCGACCGCGAAGGTCCCCGTCGCCACCAGCAGCACCAGCGCCAGGGTGGTGCCCACATAGCGCGGGAGCACCGTGTCGATCAGGTGCGCGATGGTCTCGGTGCCGCCGGTCAACGCCGCCAGCGCCACCGCCAGCATCGGCAGCAGGCAGATGGCGGCGATCAGGTAGGCCAGCGCGCCCAGAAGCGGCGCGCCGCCATGGCTGCGGCGACGGCGGCCATGCTCTGCGTAATGGGTCTCGGCCATGGGCTCCAAACCGGCATCGGGGTGCTGCGCCCTTGCTCTACCATTTCTGTCGGAATTGCCAGCGCGAAACCCCCGTTCCCGGGCCGGACAAACTGCCGCTGGACCGCCCTGCGCGCGCACCCTACTGTCCGGCCATGACCACGCCCCCCGTCAACCGCCGGCTCTCGGCCATCCTCGCCGCCGATGTGGTGGGCTATTCGCAGCTGATGGAGCGCGACGACGCCGGCACGCTGGCGGCGCTCAACGCGCTGCGCAAGACCCGGTTCCGGCCCGCCGTCGCGCGCCACAACGGCCGCATCGTCAAGCTGATGGGCGACGGCGCGCCGGTCGAGTTCGCCAGCGTGGTCGACGCGGTCGGCTGCGCCATCGCCATCCAGCGGGCGGCGGCGGACGATACCGGGCCGAGCGCCGGCATCGCGCTGCGAATCGGCGTCAACCTGGGCGACATCATAACCCAGGACGACGACATCTTCGGCGACGGGGTCAACATCGCCGCGCGGCTCGAGCAGCTGGCGCGCCCGGGCGGCATCTGCATCTCGTCGGTGGTCAACGAAAGCATCGGCAGCCGCATCACCGAACCCTTCGAGGACGGCGGCACGGTCAGCGTCAAGAACATCGCGCGCCCCCTGCGGGTCTATCACTGGCACCCGGACCGGGGCGCCACCGGACGCGCACCGGAACCGGCGCAGGCGCGACGCGACACGCCCTCGATCGCGGTGCTGCCGCTCGACAACATGTCGGGGGATCCCGAGCAGGAATATTTCTCGGACGGGATCAGCGAGGACATCATCACGGATCTGTCCAAGGTCTCTGGGCTGACCGTCATCGCCCGCAACTCCAGCTTCGTCTACAAGGGCCGCTCGGTCGACCTGCGCCAGGTCGGGCGCGAGCTTGGCGTGCGCTACGTGCTCGAGGGCAGCATCCGCCGCGCCGGCCAGCGGGTGCGGATCACCGCCCAGCTGATCGACGCCGAGACCGGCGCCCATGTCTGGGCCGACCGCTACGACCGAGAGCTCACCGACATCTTCGCGGTGCAGGACGAGGTGACGCTGGAGATCGTGAACGCGCTGAAGGTCCGGCTGACCGCCGCCGAGCGCGCCGAGATCGCCGAGGTCGGCACCGCCAGCCTCGAGGCGCACGAGAACTTCATGCGCATCAGGGGCTACCTCTTCTTCCCGGGCATGAACACCGAAAGCTGGACCCGGGCGGTCGCGGCCGGCGAGCGCGCCATCGCGCTCGATCCGGCCTATGCCGACCCCCATGCCATGCTGGCCATGATGCACCTGCTGGATTTCCACAATCACTGGTCCGGTGTTCCCTCCGAGGTGGCGATGCAGCGCGCCACCGAATTGGCAAACCGTGCCTATGCGCTTCGGCCCGAGGACATCCTTCCCATGCAGAGTATCGCGGTGCTGGCGCGCTGGCAGGGCGATCTCGACCGCGCCGCGACGATGATCGGCAAGGTGCTTGAGAAAGCGCCCGATTACGCGCTCGGGCTTTTCACCCGCGGCGAGACGCTGCTGGCTCTCGGACGGTTCGAGGAGGCGATTGCCGATTTCGAGCGCGCCATCCGGCTGGACCCCGCCTTCCGCCACCAGTATCTGCAGTTTCTCGGCATGGCGCATTACCTGCAGGGCAACCACGAGACCGCCGCGCTGATGTTCCGCGAACGCCTGCTGCTGGTGCCCGACACCGATCTCGGCAGGGCCTGGCTGGCCGCCGCCCTGGGCCGGATCGGCGAGACGGGCGAAGCGCGCGAGGTCTGGGCCGAGCTGCGCGCGATCAACCCCGCCTTCGACATCGAAACCCGCCTCGCGCGCCTGACCTTTCGAGATCCCGCCCATGCGCAACGTGTGATGGACGGGCTCGCGCAGGCTGGGTTGCCCGATCAGTCGTAGCTGAACGTGCCCTCGATCACCAGACCGTCATGCAGCCAACTCAATAATTATGTCCGGCTAAATGACGGCTAAGTCGCATCTAGAGCACGTTGCGTCTA
>JAGRMU010000586.1 GCA_020441165.1 Sedimentitalea sp. | reverse complement strand
CACCCGGACGTGGCCGAATGCGCGGTGGTCGGGGTCAGCGACGATCTCAAGGGCCAGATGCCGGTGGGCTTCGTCTGCCTGACCAAGGGCGTCGACCGCCCCGCCGCCGAGATCAGCGCCGAATGCGTCCGCCTGGTGCGCGAGCGCATCGGCCCGGTGGCGGCGTTCAAGCTGGCGGTGGTGGTGGACCGGCTGCCCAAGACCCGCTCGGGCAAGATCCTGCGTGCCACCATGGTCTCGATCGCCGACGGCAAGGAGTTCAAGATGCCGGCGACCATCGACGACCCGGCGATCCTGGACGAGATCCGCAGCGCCCTGCAGGGCATCGGCTACGCGCGATAGGTGCTTGGCACTCTCCCGCGCCCGGCCTAGGCTGCGGCGCGGGAGACATGCCATGACAGACAAAGACCTCTGGCGCCTCGGCGCCGCCGAAACCGCCGCCGCCACCCGTGCCGGCGAGATCACCGCCGAGGCGGCGGTGACATCCGCCCTGGGCCGCATGGGTGCGGTCAACCCGAAGCTCAATGCCGTGGTCGAGGACCTGGGCGCCGAGGCGCTGGAGCGCGCCCGCGCGCTCGATGCCGCGCGGGGGGCCGGCAAAAGCCCAGGCCCCCTGCACGGCGTGCCGGTCACCATCAAGATCAACGTCGACCAGAAGGGCCATGCCACCTCCAACGGCGTGCCGGCCTTCAAGGACCTGATCGCGCCGGACGACGCGCCGCTGGTGCGCAACCTTCAGGACGCGGGCGCCGTGGTGATCGGGCGCACCAACACGCCGGAATTCTCGTTCCGCGCCGACACCGACAACCCGCTCTTCGGGCGCACCCACAACCCCTGGGGCGATCACCTCTCGCCCGGCGGCTCCTCGGGCGGGGCGGGCGCGGCGGTGATGGCCGGGATCGGGGCGCTGGCCCATGGCAACGACATCGGCGGCTCCTTGCGCTTTCCCGCCGCCGCCAACGGCGCAGTGACCGTCAAGCCGGGGATGGGCCGGGTTCCAGCCTGGAACCCGAGCCAGAGCGCCGAGCGCGGGATGCTGGCCCAGGCGATGTCGGTGCAGGGGCTGATCGTGCGCGAGGCCGGCGATCTGCACCTGTCGATGCCGCCGCTCATCGCCCACGATCCGCGCGATCCCTTCCACGTG
>JAGRMU010000585.1 GCA_020441165.1 Sedimentitalea sp. | reverse complement strand
ACCTACGGCTTCGGCGAGGTCAAGAGCTATAACGACCAGCAGGGGCTGCTGCTGGACGTGGCCAACGGGCGGGTCGCGGGCGGGATCGGCGACATCCTCGGCTTCGAGTTCGCCGCCCAGCAGATGCCGCAGCTGAAGGTGGCGCAGCGGATCAAGACCGGCGAGACCTTCGGGATCATGATGCCCAAGGGCTCGCCCCATCTGGAGCGGGTGAACGCCGCGATCACCGAGATCAAGGAAGACGGCACGCTGGCCAAGATCTACGAGAAATGGCTAGGCACCACGCCGGCCGAGGGCACCGCCTCGACCACCGTGCTGCCGATCCCGCAGGCCAACTGAGCCGGGCGCGCGCCGGGCGGGCGGTCCGCACGGGATCGCCCGGTTCCGGCGCGTCCCAACCGCCTGCAAGACGCACCCGGAGGCCCGGCCCATGAGTTTCGTCGAGACCTTCCTGAACTGGGACGTGATCCTGCGGGTCTATCCGATGCTCATGAAGGGCGTCGCCAATACCGTGGCGCTGGCGCTGACGGTGATCGTGCTGGGCGGTATCGCCGGGGTGGGCATCTGCCTGGTGCGGCTCTACGCGCCGCGCGTCTTTCGCTGGCTGGCCATCGCCTATGTGGATCTCTTCCGCGCCATCCCGATCCTGGTGCTGCTTGTGCTGATCTACTACGCGCTGCCGTTCATGGGCATCCGCTTCAACTCCTTCACCTCGGCGGCCATCGCCCTGGGGCTGGTCTTCTCGTCCTTCACCGCCGAGGTGTTCCGGGCCGGGGTCCAGGCGATCCCGGACGGGCAGACCGAGGCCGCCGAGTCGCTCGGCTTGCCGTTCCGGGTGACCATCTGGAAGGTGATCCTGCCGCAGGCGCTGCGGATCGCGATCCCGCCGCAGACCTCGAACTCGGTTGCCATCGCCAAGGACACCTCGCTGGCCTCGGTGGTGGCGATGCCGGACCTGCTGAAACAGGCGACCGATGCCCAGGCGCTGACCGCCAACCCCTCGCCGCTGATCGCGGCGGCGCTGATGTATCTCATCGTGCTGCTGCCGGCGGTGCGCCTGGTCTCGATCCTCGAGAACCGCTACCGCCGCGAATTCCGGCACTGAGGCGGGCCATGCCGATCCGCCCCGCCCGCCGCATCACCCAGACCGCGCCCAAGGATTTCGGCATGTTCGCCCGCGCCGCGGGCCGGCCGGGCGATCTGATCCATCTCGAGCTGGGGATGCCCGCCGAGGACACGCCGCAACACATCAAGGACGCGACCATCGCCGCGCTGCAGGGCGGGGCGGTGCATTATTCCGACCTGCAGGGCCTGCCCGAGCTGCGCGCGGCGCTGGCCGACAAGCTGAACCGCCGGAACCGGATCTCGGTCGGCGCCCACGAGGTGCTGGTCACCAACGGTCTGACCCAGGCCTCCTTCGCCGCCTTCATGGCGTTTCTGGACGCGGGCGACGAGGTGCTGCTGCTCGAGCCCTACTACCCGCAGCACCTGGGCAAGGCCGAACTGGCCGGCGCCCGCGTGGTCACCGCGCCGCTCGATGCCGCGGACGGGTTCGCGATCCGGCGCGCGCTGATCGAGCCGCGGATCACCGCCCGCACCCGGGCGCTGGTGCTGGTCAACCCCTGCAACCCCACCGGCCGGGTCTACCGGCGGGACGAGCTGCAGGTGATCGCCGATCTGGCGCAGGCGCATGACCTGCTGGTGCTTTCCGACGAGGTCTACGAGGAGATCACCTATGACGGGGCCGAGCATGTCTCGATCGCGTCCCTGCCGGGGATGACGGAGCGGACCATCTCGATGTTCGCCTTCACCAAGGCCTATGCGATGGACGGCTGGCGGCTGGGCTACCTGGCCGCCGATGCCGCCCTGATCGGGCCGCTGATGAAGGTCACCACCAACGAGGTGACCCATGTCAACACCTTCATCCAGGCCGGCGCGCTGGCGGCGGTGACCGGCCCCCCCGAAGTGCTGGCCGGGATGGTGGCGCGCGACCGGGCGCGGCGCGACCTGGTGGTGGCGCGGCTGAACCAGATGCCGGGAGTGACCTGCGCCCCGGTCGAGGGCACGATCTATGCCTTTCCGGACATCTCCGGCACCAGGCTGCGCGCGCAGGCCGCCGCCGAGGCGCTGCTGGAGAAGGCCGGCGTGGTGGTCGAGGCCGGCAGCTTCTACGGGCCCGCCGGCGCGCATCACCTGCGCATCTGCTTCGGCTGCGCCGAGCCGGACCGGCTGGAGGAGGCGATGGACCGGATGCAGCGGTTCTTCAACGGGCTGTAGCCGCGAGGTGCCGGTTTCCCCCAAGGGTTGAGTAAACTTCGTTTTCCGTGATCCCTGGGTAGAAGTGTGCGCGAATATCGGTGCGAAGAAGCCGATTCTGGCTTGAGAATCCAATCGATTTGTCGCAACTTAGCGATAGAATCCCGGCCAAAAACGCAGGCTTTCTTGAACGCTTGCATGTAAAATTTGAAATGAACAATTGATGAATTGGAAACTTGCAATTGGCGCCGCGGCCATTGCCCTCTCTGCCCCGTTCGCCGCCAGCGCAGCAACGGTCCAGGCGAATGGTGTACTCGTCAACATCTACCAGAAATCGAATACCGGCAACCTTACCAACACCGCCGATGCTACCTTGACGAACGCCCTTGCTGCGACCTACATCGGAAGTGTTTCTTTCACCGGAGCATTGCATTTCGATACGGACACGTCGGGTGCCAACCCGCCGGATACCACTACAATCAATCAGTGGCTGACCAGCAAGGGCGGCTCCTATACGGAGCTTGGCGGCGGGTTCGATGAGAACCTCACCATCAGCTCCGAGGGTATCATTAACGACACCGCTCTGACGACCTGGTTTGAGTTTCTCGGCGTCGGACAGGCCTTCACGTTCGATGTCACGCATGACGATGGCTTCTGCTTCTACGACAGCGGAACCACCGAACTCTGCGCGCCCGACCCGACCAGTGTGGCCCAGACCCTCGGTGGCAACTATAGCGGTGGGGTGTTCCAGCTTGTCTATGCAGCAACCAACGGCGATCCATCCGTGCTTCGCGTCGATGGAGAAGGGAGCCTGAGCGCCGTGCCGCTGCCGGCAGGATTGCCGCTTCTTCTGGCCGGTATCGGGGGGCTCGCGCTCCTGCGGCGCAGGAAATCGTAAGACGACTTTCGAACGAAACGACGAAACGGCGGTCTTGAGGGCCGCCGTTTTCATTTCTGGATACAGGTGGCGGACTGGGTCTCGAAGCGGTCCTTGACGGTTCCCAGTGAGGTTAAGTCCGTGAGGCACCACTCGCAGTAAAGAGCCGCCCGTCATCGGCGTCGTTCATGTCTTCGCATTTCTCTTCGTGTTCAGTCTTTGTTCAGGGTTCTGCCCCATGCTCGCGCCAGCGATGGAGGTGCCGATGACCAAGGCCGAACTGCTGAGGAATTTCTATCAAGAGATCTGGGTCAACGGCGACCTGGAGGCCATCGACCGCTATTTCGCGCCGGATGCCCGGGCCGACGGGATCATTCCCGAGATGCAGGTCGGGCCGGAGGAATTCCGCGAGCTGGTGGCGGCGTTCCGCCACATGCTGGGCGAGATCCGCTTCGACATGCCGAAGGTGATCGAGACCGGCGACTGGGCGGCGGCGATCATCCACGCCCATACCAGCCGCGCCGACAACGGCGCGCCGGTCGAGGTGACCGGCCAGACCATGGCCCGCTTCGAGGGCGACAGGCTGGTCGAGGCCTATAACCAGTTCGATTTCGTCTCGCTCTTCGAGCAGCTGGGCCAGTTTCCGCCCGATACGCTGCCGGTCTGCATGACCGGCCAGCGCCTCGGCTGGGTGTGA
>JAGRMU010000584.1:3506-7657 GCA_020441165.1 Sedimentitalea sp. | reverse complement strand
CGCGCAGCCCGTCGCCCAGCAGGTTGAACCCCAGCACGGTGAAGAAGATCGCCAGCCCCGGAAACACTGCGGCCCAGGGCGCGATCACGATCAACTCGCGCGCGTCGGTCAGCATGCTGCCCCAGCTCGGAAAGGGCGGGCGGATGCCGAGGCCGAGGAAGGACAGCGCCGCCTCGGCCAGCACCGCGGCGCCGATGCCGAGGGTCGAGATCACCAGGATCGGGCCGACCATGTTGGGCAGAAGCTGGGTGAACATGATCCGCACGTCGCCATAACCCAGCGTCTGCGCCGCCTGCACATAGCCCTGACCCTTGAGCGAGAGCGTGGAGGAGCGCGCGATGCGGCAGGTCCAGGACCAGTTGGTCAGCCCGAGCGCGATCAGCAGGCTGGGCAGGCCGGGGCCGAGGATCGCCATGATCGCCAGCGCGAAGATCAGCGACGGGATCGCCAGCATTACGTTGGTCAGCCCGTTGACCAGATCGTCCCACCAGCCGCCCCAATAGGCCGCCGAAATGCCGAGGCTGAGCCCGATCACCGAATTGATGATCTGGCTGACCACGCCCACGGTCAGCGAAATCCGCGCGCCGTAGAGCACCCGGGAAAAGATGTCGCGCCCCTGCGCGTCGGTGCCGAACCAGAAGTCCCCGCCCGGCGGCAGTTCCGAACTCATCAGGTCGGCGTCGAACACCGGATCATGGCTGGCGATCAAGGGCGCGAAGACCGCGCCGACGATCACCAGAAGCGTGATCAGACCGCCGACCCAGAGGTTGAAGTTGAGCCCCCTCATGTCTGCTTGATCCGCGGGTCGATGGCGGCATAGACGATGTCCACGAAGGTGTTGATCAGCAGGAACCACAGCACGATCACCAGGATCGTGCCCTGCACCACCGGAATGTCGCGGATCGCGACGGAATCGACCAGCAGCGAGCCGATGCCGGGCCAGGAAAACAGTTTCTCGATCACCACCGCCTGTCCCATCATCGAGCCGAACTGCAGCCCGATGGTGGTCACCACCAGGACCATGACGTTGCGCATCAGGTGCCAGCGGATCACCCGCCCGTTGCTCATCCCCTTGGAATGGGCGGTGCGGATGAAATCCTCGTTCATGATCTCCAGAACACCCGCGCGCGTGGTCCGCGCCAGCAGCGCCAGCGGCGTCACCCCCAGCGTGATCGCCGGCAGGATCAGGTATTTCAGATCGCCGCCGCCATAGCCGAAACTGGGCAGCCAGCCGAGGATCAGCGCGAAGGTATACATCAGCAGCAGGCCCAGCCAGAACTGCGGCATCGACAGCCCCGACACCGCGCCGATCATGGTCAGCGTATCCAGCAGGCTGCCGGGACGAAGCGCCGCGATGAACCCCAGCGGGATGCCGATGACCATGGCAAAGACCATCGCCGCGATCGACAGTTTCAGCGAGGCCCAGATGCGCGCGTTGATGACGTCGGCCACCGGTTCGCGGGTGCGGAAGGAATCGCCCAGGTCGAGCCGCATCAGCCCGCTCACGTAATCGAAAAAGCGCACGTGCAGCGGCTTGTCCAGGCCGAACTCGGCATTCAGCCGCGCGATCATCTCCGGGTCGGCATTGGTGCGCCCGTCGGCCATCAGGCTGGAGGCGAAACTGCCGGGGATGACGCTGAAGATCACGAAGATCAGCAGCGCCACCGCCAGCAGCGTCGGGATCACCTGCAACAGGCGGCGGATGGTGAAGCGCAGCATGGAGCGTCCTTTGCCGGCTCCGGCGGCGCGCAGGCCGCCGGAACGTGGTCAGCGCGGCGTCACTTGCGCGAGTCGGGCGCGCTATCGTCGATCCAGAGGTCCTCGTAGTTCTGGATCGCCAGTTCGGTCGCGTTGGCCTGCAGCCCGTGCAGCCAGGGCTGATAGGCCATCACCGCCTTGTTGTAGTTGAAGAACCAGTGCGGCGCCTCGTCCTGGACGATGTTGTTGGCCTGGCGCAGCAGGTCGGTCTTCTTGGCGGCATCGGCCTCCGCCCCCGCCGCCTCGAACAGCTTGTCGAATTCGGGATTGTCGAACTCGACATAGTTGCAGCTGCTCTGCGGGGTCTCGGAATAATAGCATTTCATGATGCCGTAATCGTCGGGTCCGGACAGGTTCGACCACATGAAGGCCTGGAAGTCGCCCTGCGGCACGATCTCCGCCAGCACCGAGGCCTCGACCGGCTTGGCGGTGGCGCGGATGCCCACCTCCTGCAGCATCGGGATGATCGCCTCGACGATGGTCAGCCCCCAGCTTTCGTTCTGGGTGGCGGTGATCTCCATGTCGAACCCGTCGGGATAGCCCGCATCCGCCAGCATCTGCCTGGCCTTGTCCGGATCGTAGGCATAGGGCGCCTTGTCCTTGTCGAAGGCCGGCGAGGAGATCGGCAGCCAGCCCGAGGCGCGATAGGCCTTGTTCTTGACCAGCTTGTCGATGATCAGGTCGGCATTGATCGCGTGGTTGAACGCCTGGCGCACTTCCTTCTTGGAAAACGGCTCGAAATCGGGGTCGAACCCGATATGCCGGGTGTAGACCTCGGCCACTTCCAGCAGCCCGTCCTTGAGGTTCGGATCGGCCTGATAGGCGACGTACTGCGACGGGCCGAGCACCGACACGTCGATCTCCTGGTTGCGGAACGCCACGTCGCGCGCCGAGGCATCGCCCAGAAGCACGATGTTGATCTTGTCGAGATAGGGCTTCCCGTCCTTGTAGAACTGGTCGAACTTCTCGACCACCACGCGGCTGCCGGGAACGTTCTCGACGAACTTGAACGGGCCGAGCCCGATCGGGTTCGAGATGAAGTCGGGATCGTCCGCCAGCCCCGCGGGATAGATCGCGGCGTTGGTCTTCATCAGGTCATAGCCCGGTTCGGTCGGGTTGTTGTAGCGCAGCTCGAGCGTGTGATCGTCGATCTTCGTCAGCCCCTCGATATGCTCGGCCTCGCCTTTCACGAAGGCGTCGAACCCGACCAGGTCCGAGAAGTACCGCGATCCCGGAAACGCGTTCTTCGGATTGGCGATCCGCTCGTAGGAATAGATCACGTCATCCGCGGTGAACGGCTTGCCGTTGTGGAAGACCGCGTTCTCGCGCAGCTTGTAGGTGTGCACGGTGCGGTCGTCCGACGCCTCGACCTCGGTGGCCAGTTCAAGCTCGGGGCGGCTCTCTTCGGAATTCCACTGGTAGAGGCTGCGATGGATGGCCTTGGCGGGAAACTCGTCCTGGGTCGAGGGCGAGCTGTGGATATCGAGCGTGCCGAAGCTCGACCCGTAGGGGGCCACGAAATTCAGCGTGCCGCCGCTTTGCGGATCCGCGGCCCATGCCGCGAAGGCGGTGCCTGCAAGCAGGGCTGCCGCGAGGGTCATCGGTTTGAACATGTCTCTTCTATCCTCCCTTGGTGTGATGCCTTTTCAGGCGCGTTCATGCACGATCTCGCCCCCGAGGATCGTCATCGTGCACTGCGTGTCGTTCAGGATCTCTTCCGGCGTGGCGGTCAGCATGTTGCGCGAAAAGACGGCGATATCGGCCAGTTGCCCGGGGATCAGGCGGCCCTTGACGTGTTCGGCCTTCTGGGTGAAGGCGCTGTGCTCGGTATAGGCGCGCAGGGCATCCTCGATGGTGACGCACTGCGTCTCGTCCATCACCGTGCCCTTCCAGGTCTTGCGGGTGATCATGTTGTAGATGTTCGGCCAGGGGTCGGGCTTGCAGACCGGCGCGTCGCTCCCCGTGGCCGGCCGGAACCCCATGTCCTGCCAGGTCTTCAGCGGATAGCTGGGCTTGGCGCGCTCCTCGCCCAGGACCGAGATGTAGCTGTCGCCGAAATCGTAGAGGAACACCTGCTGCGGCACCGGGTAGATGCCGGCCTCCTTCATGCGGCGGTTGTCCTCGTCGCTGGCAAAGCCGCAATGCTCGATCCGGTGGCGGCGGTCCGGGTCGGGGGTCTCGGCCAGCGCCGCCTCGTAGGCGTCGATCAGCTGGCCGATGGCGGCGTCGCCGATGGCGTGGCAGGCCAGCTGATAGCCCATCCCGTGATAGCGCAGCACCAGGTCGCGCAGCTGGTTGTCCTGCAGGATCTGCACGCCGGTTTCCCCGTCATCGCTCAGGTAGGGCGCGCGCATCCACGCGGTGCGCCCGCCGGCCGAGCCGTCGAGGAAGAT
>JAGRMU010000584.1:0-3456 GCA_020441165.1 Sedimentitalea sp. | reverse complement strand
TCGACGCATTGATCGATGATGCAATGGCGACCGGGATCGCCCAGCAGCACCTGCCAGACCCGCACCGGCAAGCGCCCGTCCCGCTTGGCCAGGTGATAGGCGCGGATCTCGCTGAACCCGCCGGCCATGCCGACGGCCGCGTCCATGCAGGAGGTGATGCCCTGGCTCAACAGGTAGCGCCCGGCCCGCTCGGCCGCGTCCACCAGCTCGTCCACGCTGGGCAGGCCGGGCGCATCGCGCAGCAGGCCCTGGGCGTTCTCGGCCACCAGCCCGGTCAGCCGGCCATTGACCTTTTCGATCACCCCGCCCGCCGGCACCGGCGTGGTCTCGTCGATCCCGGCCAGTTTCAGCGCCATGGAATTGCCCAGCGTCACATGCCCGCAGGCCCGGATCAGCACCACCGGGTGATCCGGCGCCGCGGCATCCAGCTCGCTGCGGTCCGGGTGCCGGCCGATGTCGAGCTTCACCTGGTCATAGCCGCGCGCCATGATCCACTCGCCCTTGGGGGTCTCGGCGGCGCGGGCGCGGATCTTCTCTTGCAGGGCCGCGAGGGTCGGCGCGGCATCGGGGCTGGCATCGATCCAGCCCATCGAGATGCCGAGCGGCATCAGATGCAGGTGGTCGTCGTTCAGCCCCGGAGTGGCAAAACGCCCGCCAAGGTCGATCATCCGCGTGCCGGGGCCGCGCAGCGGCAGCACCGCATCGTCGTCGCCGGTGGCCAGGACGCGCCCCTGCCAGATCGCCAGCGCCGAGCAGGTCCCTTCGGCATGGCCCCTCCAGATCGTGCCGTTGTGCAGGATGGTGTCGGCGGCGAATGCGGGCATGGCGGTCTTTCCTTGGACTTCAGCCGCCACGTTGGGATAGTTGGCAGCGGGATGTCAATCACTTGGAAAGGAATCCGAATGGCGACGATGACATGCGCCCTCGGGCGCCCGGCATGAGCCTCAGGGCGCACGATCTGGGCATCCGGATCGGCGCGCTGCCGCCCGGCCCGCTGAACGCCATCACCGACGTGGCGGGCGTGCGCGTCGGCCATGTCACGCTGATCGAGGGGGCGCGCACGCGCACCGGCGCGACCGCGATCCTGCCCCATGGCGGCAACCTCTATCGCGACAAGGTGCCGGCGGGCCTGGCAGTTCTGAACGGGTTCGGCAAGTTCGTCGGCGCCACCCAGATCGCCGAGCTGGGCGAGCTCGAGACGCCGATCCTGCTGACCAACACCCTGGCGACGGGGCGCGCAATCGAGGCGCTGATCGCGCATACCCTGGCGCAGCCCGGCAACGACCGGGCGGTGTCGCTGAACCCGGTGGTGGGCGAGACCAACGACTCGCGCCTCAACGACATCCGCGCGCCGCGCCCCTCGGTGGCAGAGATGCGCGCCGCGATCGACGCGGCCCGCGCGGGTCCGGTGGCCGAGGGCGCGGTCGGCGCAGGCACCGGCACCGTCGCCTTCGGGCTGAAGGGCGGCATCGGCACGGCGTCGCGCCGCGTCGATGGGCAAGCTCGGCCCCATACCGTCGGCGTGTTGGTGCAGAGCAATTTCGGCGGCGATCTGCGCATCGACGGCCGGCCGGCCGGGCCAGGCGGCAGGACCGACAGCGACGGGTCCATCGTCATCGTCCTTGCCACCGATGCGCCGCTCTGCGCGCGCAACCTCACCCGGCTGGCGCGGCGCTGTTTCGGCGGACTCGCACGCAGCGGGGCGGCGCTCTCGAACGGCTCGGGCGATTATGCGCTGGCCTTTTCCACCGACCGTGGCACCGACGCGCGGCTCGAAAACCCCGCCATGTCGCCGCTGTTCCAGGCGGCGATCGATGCCACCGAGGAGGCGATCATCAATTCCCTGCTCATGGCCGCGCCAATGCAGGGCTTCGACGCCGGCACCGGTCAACCGTCGCAGGTCGCGGCACTGCGCCTGCCGCCCGACTGGGACGCCCGGGACAGGTGCAAAGGCAGCGGCTAGCCCGACGGGACGCTCGATTTCGGCCGATCGCCTGACCCGACCGCCAGCCGGTCTCGCCGGTCAGACAGCACGCGGTCTTGCCAGGCTGCCGGAACCGGTCGCGGTGTCCAGCACTGTCCGGACAATCCCCCGCGCAGCGCGCGGCGGATCAGGTCCGGAGGGTTCCGATATATGCGATGATCCCCTCCCTCGCGGTTTCGATATCGGCGCGCATCGCCGCGCGCGCCGCGGCGGGGTCGCCCGCCTCGCAGGCGGCGATGACCGCGCGGTGCTGCTGGGTCATGTCCTGATGCGCATGCGCGTAATAGCCCGCGATCAGCGGCCCCATCCGCAGCCAGAGCCGGTGCAGGATGGCCAGCAGGACCGGCATTCCGGCGATCTCGGCCAGCGCGAAATGGAACCTCTGGTTGTGCCCGGCGGCGCGGGTCGCATGCCCGCCGGCGATGGCGTCCTCGTGCTGCTCGGTGATGCGCGCCAGGCGCGCAACGTCGCGCGCGCCGGCCCGTTCGGCGGCGCAGCCCGCGGCCAGCCCCTCCAGCTCGGCCCGGATCCGGGAGAGCTCCAGGTATTGCTCGACGGTCAGCACCGGCACGCGCACATCTCGCACCGACCGCTGCTCCAGCGCCTGATCCTGCAGCAGCCGCTGCACCGCGTCCCGCACCGGGGTCGAACTGGTGCCGAGCGCGCCGGCCAGCTCGCGAATCGTGATCTTCTGGTTCGGACGCAGCTTGCCCCGCACCAGATCCTGCGCCACCCGGTCGTAGATGCTCGCGCCAAGCGATCCCTTGCTGAGCTCTTTCATCTGCACCGTCCCTGACGCCCTGCGGTGACCGGATTTTGATGCATCATGCATCAAACACGTTGAACCGGCAATCCATCGGCGCGATATTGCCGCGGCACGGGCCGGCGGGAATCGCCGCCGCATCCCGCCCTGCACGTCGCGAAAGGACCAGCGCTATGGCCGATGGCACGAACTCCCCCGAAGGCCGCGACATCGCCTATCACCTGCACGGCTATACCAATGCCGCGCGGCATCTCGAGGTCGGCCCGCTGGTGATGGAACGCGGCGAGGGCCCCTATGTCTACGACAATACCGGCAAGCGGTATTTCGAGGCGATGGCGGGCCTGTGGAGCGTCGGCCTCGGCTTCGGCGAACAGCGGCTGGTCGATGCGGCCACGCGCCAGATGCAGAAGCTGCCCTTCTACCATTCGTTCTCGCACAAGTCGCACGATCCGGTGATCGACCTGGCCGAGAAGCTGGTCTCGATCGCGCCGGTCCCGATGAGCAAGGTGCATTTCACCAATTCGGGGTCCGAGGCGAACGACACGGTGCTGAAGCTGATCTGGTACCGGTCCAACGCGCTCGGCCAGCCGCAGCGCAAGAAGGTGATCGCGCGCCTGCGCGGCTATCACGGCGTCACCATCGCCGCCGCCAGCCTGACCGGCCTGCCGAACAACCACACGTCCTTCGACCTGCCGATCGCCAACGTGCT
>JAGRMU010000127.1:2870-4730 GCA_020441165.1 Sedimentitalea sp. | reverse complement strand
CAGCAGCATCTCGGCCAGCGGGTCCTGCAGGCGGCGCTGGATCACCCGCTTCAGCGGCCGTTCCCCGAAGACCGGGTCATAGCCCCCCTCGGCCAGCCAGTCGCGGGCGGCCTGGTCCACCTCGAGGGTGATCTTGCGCGCCTGCAGCCGCCTGGCGAGCCGCGCCAGCTGGATGTCGACGATCCCGCCCATGTCCTTGCGGCCCAGCCGGTCGAAGATGATGGTCTCGTCGAGACGGTTCAGGAACTCGGGACGGAAATGCGCCCGCACCGCGTCCATCACGTCGCGCTTCGCCTCGTCGGCATCGGCCCCGTCCGGCAACTGGCTCAGCGCCTGGCTGCCGAGGTTCGAGGTCAGCACGATCAGCGTCTGCTTGAAATCGACCCGGTGGCCCTGCCCGTCGGTCAGCACCCCGTCGTCGAGCACCTGCAGCAGCACGTTGAACACGTCCGGATGCGCCTTCTCGACCTCGTCGAACAGCACCACCTGGTAGGGCCGGCGCCGCACCGCCTCGGTCAGCACCCCGCCCTCGTCATAGCCGACATAGCCCGGAGGCGCGCCGATCAGACGGGCGACCGAGTGCTTCTCCATGAATTCCGACATGTCGATGCGCACCATGGCGTTGTCGTCGTCGAAGAGATACTCGGCCACCGCCTTGGTCAGCTCGGTCTTGCCGACACCGGTCGGCCCGAGAAAGAGGAACGAGCCCAAGGGGCGGTTCTCGTCGTTGAGGCCCGCGCGCGCCCGGCGCACCGCGTTGGCGACGGCGCGCACGGCGGTGTTCTGGCCGATCACCCGCTTGTGCAGCTCGTCCTCCATGCGCAACAGCTTCTCGCGCTCGCCTTCCAGCATCTTGGACATCGGGATGCCGGTCCAGCGCTCGACCACTGCGGCGATCTGCTCGGGGCGCACCGCCTCCTCGACCATCACGCCGGCCTCTTCCTGCTTCTCGGCCTCGCCGAGCTGCTTCTCGAGCTGCGGGATCACGCCATAGGAGAGCTCGCCGGCCTTCGCCAGGTTGCCCTCGCGCTTGGCGATGTCGAGCTCGGCGCGGGCGCGGTCCAGTTGTTCCTTGAGATCGCGGGCGCTGGCCAGCTTGTCGCGCTCGGCCTGCCACTGCGCGGTCATCTCGGCGCTGCGCTCCTGCAACTCGGCCAGCTCCTTCTGCAGGGTTGCCAGCCGGTCCTTGCTGGCCGCGTCATCCTCCAGCTTCAGCGCCTCCTCCTCGATCTGCATCTGCAGGATCTGGCGGTCGAGCTGGTCCAGCTCCTCGGGCTTGCTGTCCACTTCCATGCGCAGCCGGCTGGCGGCCTCGTCCATCAGGTCGATGGCCTTGTCCGGCAGGAAGCGGTCGGTGATATAGCGGTTGGACAGGGTCGCCGCCGCCACCAGCGCCGAATCCGAGATCCGCACCCCGTGGTGCAGCTCGTATTTCTCCTTGATGCCGCGCAGGATGCTGATCGTGTCCTCGACGGTCGGCTCGGTGACCATCACCGGCTGGAAACGGCGGGCCAGGGCCGCGTCCTTCTCGACATACTTGCGATACTCGTCCAGCGTCGTGGCCCCCACGCAGTGCAACTCGCCGCGCGCCAGGGCCGGCTTGATCAGGTTGGCAGCATCCATCGCGCCGTCCGCCTTGCCGGCGCCGACCAGCGTGTGCATCTCGTCGATGAAGAGGATGATCTCGCCGGCCGCAGAGGTGACCTCGTTCAGCACCGCCTTGAGGCGCTCCTCGAACTCGCCGCGGTATTTCGCGCCGGCGATCAGCGCACCCATGTCCAGCGCCAGCAGCTTCTTGTCGCGCAGGCTCTCGGGCACGTCGCCGTTGACGATGCGCAGCGCCAGCCCCTCGGCGATGGC
>JAGRMU010000127.1:0-2861 GCA_020441165.1 Sedimentitalea sp. | reverse complement strand
GGGTTGTTCTTGGTGCGGCGCGAAAGCACCTGCATCGAGCGGCGGATTTCCTCGTCGCGGCCGATGATCGGGTCGATCTTGCCCTCGGCGGCGGCCTCGGTCAGGTCGCGCGCGTATTTCTTCAGCGCGTCATAGCCTTCCTCGGCGCTGGCGGTATCGGCCGTGCGCCCCTTGCGGATGTCGTTGATCGCCTCGTTCAGCTTCTGCGCGGTGACGGCGCCGGCATCCAGCGCCTCCTTGGCCTTGGACTTGACCATGCAGAGCGCCATCAGGATCCGTTCGACGGGCACGAAGCTGTCGCCGGCCTTGCTGGCCAGCTGCTCGGCCTCGGCCAGAACCTTGCCGGTGGTGCTGTCGAGAAAGACCTGGCCGCTTCCGCCGCTGACCTTCGGCAGCTTGGCGACCGCGGCATCGACCGCCTCGGCGACGCGGGCCGGCGCCCCGCCGGCGCGTGAGATCAGGTTGCTCGCCAGCCCCTGATCGTCATCCATCAGCGCCTTCAGCAGGTGTTCGGGGGTCAGCGACTGGTTGCCTTCGCGCATCGCGATGGTCTGGGCGGCCTGCACGAACCCACGGGACCGCTCGGTGAACTTGTTCAAGTCCATAATCTTCTCCTTTTCAAAGCGCCCGTTGAAATCTGGACGCCTGCAAGGCAGCGCGTCCGGGGTCGGGCCTTGACCTCAATCTGGGGAATCGCGCGCCCGCTTCAAGACCTTGGCCGCGCATTTCCCGCCCGATGCGCCGCGGCGCCGCACCCGGCGATGGACAGGTCCGGCCGTCCCCTGTAAGCCGCCTCGCAAGCAACGGGAGAGCCACCATGACCGACAGATCCGACGACCGCCTGATCGTGGCGCTGGACGTGGCCGACGCCCACCAGGGCCTGGCGCTGACCGAGCGGCTGGGCGATGCGGTGGGGTTCTACAAGATCGGGCTGGGGATGCTCACCGGCGGCGGGCTGGCGCTGGCGCGCGAGTTGAAGGACGAGCACGGCAAGCGCATCTTCCTCGACATGAAGCTCTTCGACATCGGTGCCACCGTCGAGGCGGCGGTGCGCGGGCTGGCGCGGTTCGATCTCGATTTCCTCACCGTGCATGGCGATCCGCACGTTGTGCGCGCCGCCCGGGCCGGGGCGGCGGAGAGCGGGCTGAAGATCCTCGCGGTCACCGTGCTGACCTCGCTCGACCGGGGCGACCTGGACGAGGCGCTGATGCGGCCGGGCACGGTGCCGGACCTGGTGCTGGAGCGCGCCGCGCGCGCCTTCGAGGCCGGCGCCGACGGGGTCATCGCCTCGCCGCAGGAGGCCGCCGCGATCCGGGCCTTGCCGCAGGCCGCCGGCCGGCTGATCGTCACCCCCGGGGTGCGCCCCACCGGAGCGGAGGCGGGCGATCAGAAACGCATCGCGACCCCGACCAGCGCCATCGCCGGCGGCGCCGATCACATCGTCGTCGGCCGCCCGGTCTGGCAGGCCCCGGACCCGCGCGCGGCGGCGCAGGCGATCCTTGCCGAGCTACCGCGACTTTAGTCGGCATGTGCCCCGGAGGGCACACGTATAAGGCGATCTTCGCAAGTCCGGGAATCCGGACTTTGAAATATCTCTTACCTGGGCAATGATATGTTCAGGACTCCCCCAACGAACCTTTTTCTTCCTGTGGTTCGTTACCTTTCCCCCCCGCCTAACCCGCGGGGGGTCTTTCGGTCAGGGTCCCGCTTCACGCCGTGCGCTCCAGGTCGTCCCCCGCCAGGTATAGCCTGATCTGCCGCGCGAATTGCGGGATCGCCTCGGCATGGCCGCAATAGGTCTCGGGCGGCATCAGCGCCCAGCCCTGCCCCTCGTCGCCGAACCTGATACCCGCCCGCGCCGCGCCCGGCAGATGCGCCGCGAAGAACCACACCATGCCGCGCGGCCGGTTGTCGCTGTGATAGCGGCGCGACCAGACAAGATCCGCGGCGCTCAGCTCCAGCCCCACCTCCTCGCGGGTCTCGCGCAGCACGCAGTCCTCGGGGCTCTCGCCGCCCTCGCGCCCGCCGCCCGGCAGGTCCCAGCGCCCCGGATAGGGAATGTCCGGCCGGTCGTCGCGCCGGATCACCAGCAGGTCGGGGCCGAGAAACAGGGCCAGCTTGGCACCGGAGAAGGTCATGCGGATCGGGCCTCGTCGGCGCGGGGAAACAACATCAACGGATGGTCACACAAATTCATGAAGGATATATAAGCGGCAACCGCGCCATCGGATACCCCCCAGCGCCATGCCCGCCCTGTGCCGAGACTGCCTGACCCGGACCGACGCCGCCCGCCGCTGCCCTTCCTGCGACAGCCCGCGGATGCTGGTTCATCCCGAGCTCTTCGAGCTGACCATCGCCCACATGGATTGCGACGCCTTCTACGCCTCGGTGGAAAAGCGCGACGATCCCACCCTCGAGGGCAAGCCGGTGATCATCGGCGGCGGTCGGCGCGGCGTGGTCTCGACCGCCTGCTACGTGGCGCGAATCCGCGGCGTGCGCTCGGCGATGCCGATGTTCCAGGCGCTGAAGCTCTGCCCCGAGGCAGTGGTGCTGAAGCCCCGCATGGCCGCCTATGTCGAGGCTTCCCGGGCGATTCGCGCGATGATGGAGGAACTTACCCCCGCCATCGAACCGCTGTCGCTGGACGAGGCCTTCCTCGACCTCTCCGGCACCCAGCGCCTGCACGGGGCGCCGCCCGCCGTCATGCTGGCACGGCTGACCCGCCGGATGAAGGCCGAGCTGGGCCTGACCGGCTCGATCGGCCTGTCGCACAACAAGTTTCTCGCCAAGGTCGCCTCGGATCTCGACAAGCCGCGCGGGTTCTCGGTGATCGGCCGCGCCGAAACCGCCGCCTTCCTGCG
>JAGRMU010000583.1 GCA_020441165.1 Sedimentitalea sp. | reverse complement strand
CCAAGCGCTATGCGATGCTGGTCGAAGATGGCAAGGTGACCCGGCTGAACCTCGAGGACAGCCCCGGCGCCTGCGAGGTCTCGGCCGGCGAGGGGCTTCTCGCCGAGATGTGACCGGGCAGGGCGCGCGCCGGCCGCCGGCATCGCGGCGCGCGGCCTGCGCAACCCGACATCCGGCTTGAACCGACGCGCGCGGCGCGGTCTACTGGCGGGCGAGAGACCCCGCGCCGGTGCCTGTCTCCGGTGGGGTCGCAGCCCGCGAAAGTCCTGCCCATGTCCTCCGTTCCGCCGCTCGCGCATCTGCAGACCCACGAGGTGACCAACCAGCCCGGACCGTTCGGCCCGCGCAACCTCTACCTGACCGACACGGCGCTGCGCGAGGCGGTCCGGCGTGAGGCGGGCGACTGGCTGGACACGCGGATGCAGGCGCTCGGCGCCGCCGCCGGGTCGGAGGCGATCCTGGAGGCGGGCGCGCTGGCCAACCGCCACCCGCCCGAGCTTGTGCAGTTCGACCGCTTCGGGCAGCGGCTGGACGAGGTGCGCTTTCACCCCGCCTATCACCAGCTGATGGCGCTGGCGATGGATCACAACATCCACGACATCGCCTGGAGCACCCGCGAGAAGGGCGCCCATGTCGCCCACCTGGGCCTTCTGGCGCTCTTCACCCAGGCCGAGGCCGGCACCATGTGCCCGATCAACATGACCTATGCCAGCGTCCCCGCCCTGCGCTGGCAGCCGGACCTGACCGGGCCCTGGCTGGACAAGCTGATCGGCGGGACCTACGACGCGCCGCTGCGGCCGCTGGCGGAGAAATCCGGCATCACCCTCGGCATGGCGATGACCGAGAAGCAGGGCGGCAGCGACGTGCGCGCCAATTCCACCCGCGCCCATCCGGTCGAGCCGGGCGCCCGGCATTACCGGCTGGTCGGGCACAAGTGGTTCTGTTCGGCCCCGATGAGTGACGCCTTCCTGACGCTGGCCTATGCCGAGGGCGGGCTCTCGTGTTTCCTTGTGCCGCGGATCCGGCCCGACGGCACCCGCAACCGCCTGCAGGTCATGCGGCTCAAGGACAAGTTGGGCGACCGGTCGAACGCCTCGTCCGAGATCGAGTATCACGACACCGACGCTTTCCTGCTGGGCGAGGAGGGCAAGGGCGTCAACGTCATCATCGACATGGTGCACCACACGCGCCTCGGCACCCTCGGGGCGACGCTGGGGATCATGCGCATGGCACTGGCCCAGGCGATCCACCACACCGCCGGGCGCAGCGCCTTCCAGCGCCGGCTGATCGACCAGCCGCTGATGCGGCGGGTGCTGGCGGATCTGGCCATTGAATACGAGGCGGCGGTGCTGCTGG
>JAGRMU010000582.1:1985-2233 GCA_020441165.1 Sedimentitalea sp. | reverse complement strand
TCGGTCTCGCGCTGCCAGAGGAGGCGCACCATCGGCGCCGCCTGCTCCAGCAGGGCCTACACGGCTGTCGGCCCATGGGCGCGGATCAGGTCGTCCGGGTCCATGCCCTGCGGCAGGATCGCGAAGCGCAGGGACTGGCCCGCCTCGAGCAGCGGCAGCGCCAGGTCGATCAGCCGCAGCGCCGCCCCGATCCCCGCCTTGTCGCCGTCGAGCGCGATGATCGGCTCGGGCGCGATGCGCCAGATCAG
>JAGRMU010000582.1:0-1847 GCA_020441165.1 Sedimentitalea sp. | reverse complement strand
CCGTGATTGTAGAGGCTGCGCCCCTTGTCGAAGAGCAGGGTCTCGGGCGAGTTGAGGTATTTCGCCGGATCGGCCGGGTCCATGGCCCGGCCGCCGAAGGCTATGCAGCGCCCGCGCGCGTCGCGGATCGGGAAGATGATCCGCCCGCGAAAGACGTCATAGGGCCGCCCGCCCTTGGCCGAGGGCTTGGCGAGGCCCGCGTCGAGGATCAGGTCCTCGGCCACGCCCTTGCCGCGCAAATGGTCCCAGAGCCCCTGCCAGGCGTCGGGGGCGAAGCCCAGCTCCCACCGGTCCTGCGCCTCGGGCGAGAGCCCGCGCCGGGCGAGGTAATCGCGCGCCGCCGCCGCCGCGCCGGTCTTCAGCTGCAGCCGGAAGAACCGCACGGCCTGCTCCATCACCTCGGCCAGTTCGGCGCGCTGGTCGGTCTTTTCCTGCGCCTTGGGATCGCGCGCCGGCATCGGCATCCCGGCCTCGCGCGCCAGGATCTCGACCGCCTCCATGAAGCCGACATTCTCGGTCTGCTGCACGAAGGAGATCGCGTCGCCCTTGGCGTGGCAGCCGAAGCAGTAATAGAAGCCCTTGCGGTCGTCGACGTGGAAGCTGGCGGTCTTTTCCTGGTGGAACGGGCACGGCGCCCACATGTCGCCCTTGCCCTGGTTGGACTTGCGCGCGTCCCAGATCACCTTGCGGCCGACCACATGGCTGAGGCTGGCGCGGCTGCGCAGCTCGTCCAGAAATCCGGGGGGCAGGCTCATGGTCCGTACTATCCGCCCTGGCCCGAGAAGAGTCTAGTTGGTCATGCAGGTGTTCATCCACTCGGCGCCCAGATCGTTGGTGCGCAGATCGCGCTTCTTCAGCTGGTAGATCTGGGCGGCGAAGAGCGGGATGGCATTGTCGTAATTGTCGGGCCAGGCGGGATCGGTGGCCTTGATGGTGTCCACCACCTTCTCCTGGCGCACCCCGTCCAGCCGCGCCTTCTGCACCGCCGCCACGATCTGCGCCTGCCAGGTGCAGTCCTGCTCCTTCTCGCTGAGCGCCAGCGCCGGCTGGGCGACGAGGAGCGGAAGGACGGAGAGGCGCAGCAGGCGTCGGATCATGGGAGGGCTCCGGAATCGGTTGGCATCGGCGGCGAGACTAGCGCAAGCCGGGAGCAGGTGGAACCGCCCCCTGCGCTGCGGATCGCGCCCCGGAAGGACGGGCGAAATGGTCGGGCCGACGAGACGCATCGCGCTCTACCCCCGCGCGGCGACGCCTTCCATGGCGGCCTTCAGATCGTGAACCAGCGTTGCCGCCATCGAGCGGAATCCCAGGATCAGGAAGGCCTTCTCGCCGATCCGGGTGATCGAGACGTTGAGATGCATCAGCTGGCTGCGCGCGGTATGGCCGCGCTTGAACTGCGCGGCGCGCAGATCGAGCGGCACCAGCCGCGCCAGCACCTCCTCGGCCGTCGCGCCCTCCAGCCGCACCGCCGCCCAGGCGTCGGACTGGTCGGTGAGCGCGGCCTGCTCGGCCAGGCGCGGATCGGGCGCGGGTCCGGCCAGCAGCACATGGGCCCGCCCGAACCAGATCGCCCGCAGCCCGGCCTTGCCGGTGGCCCGGTTCGGCCCCGGCAGGGCCAGCCCGTGCGCTTCGTCCAGCGCCGCCGCGAGTGCCTTTTCCCGGCCCCGGTAGGGCGCCAGAGCGGTCAGCACGCCCAGGTCTTCCTCGCGCAGCACGGCGCCGCCGATCTCCAGCGGCAAGAGGCCGTCGCAGGGGGATGTCGCGATCAGGTCAGCCACGCATGCGCCCTCCCTCGGGGTCGAAGAAAACCGGATCGGTGACCTCGCACAGGGCCTCGATGCCGCGCA
>JAGRMU010000581.1 GCA_020441165.1 Sedimentitalea sp. | reverse complement strand
TGGCCTTCCTCTTCGCGCCGCGGGTCGAGCCGCTGATCAAGGAAGTGCCGGTGCTGGGCGAATTCATCGCCGACAGCTGCGAGCTGTCGATCATCGCCGCCTTCGCGGCGGTCTTCGCGGTGGCGCTGATCGTGGTGTCGTTCTTCACGCCGCTCTTCTCCTCGCTGGTCCAGCGCTCGGCGCTCGGCGGGCTCGACCAGGGGCTGGGCTTTCTCTTCGGGGTGGCGCGCGGCGTGCTTCTGGTGGCCATCGCCTTCTTCGTCTACGACACGGTGATCACCGCCCAGGAGATCACCATGGTCGACCAGAGCCGCTCGGCGCAGGTCTTCGAGCGGATGACCACCCGCATCGAGGAGCGCAACCCCGAGCAGGCGCTCGGCTGGATCACCCGGCAATACGAATCCCTGGTCGGCGCCTGCGCCCAGCAATAGCCCGAATCGAGGTCACCGCCGCGCCACAATTGGCCGCGATTCTGGCCGCGAATCGACCCGACTCACCCCTCGGACGCCCGGCGCGATCCACGTGTCCAGCCCGGCTTTGCGCCCCCAGACGTTAACAAAGCCTTACCGGAACCCCGGCCCGCGCGGACAGTCGCGCCCCGCCGACCCCGGTTGTGCGCGATGCGGAAACAGAAAAACTTTTCGGCCCCAATAGTGACAAAAATACGGCAGATTTGGGGAGCCACCTCAGTGTCAGACCAACTGGACACACCCTGACCCGAGGATACCGAAATGCTTCTCAACCACACCCAGGCCTTCGCCGACTTCCAGCCCGCCAAATCCACCCTTCTGGCCCGCGCCGTGCCGATGCCCAAGCGCACCGAGATCAGCGCCTTCACCGCCGGCACCATGCTGGAAACCGAGGCCGGATGGACCCCCGCCAACGCCATCAAGCCGGGCGACAAGGTCTATACGCTCGACGGCGGCTTCGCCGAGGTGACCGATGTCATCACCCGCCAGATCGCCTCGGGCACCGTGCAGCACTGGCATGTTCCGGCCACCGCGCTGAACAACTGCTCGGACCTGCTGCTGACCGCCGGCCAGCACATCGCGATGATCGAGCCCGAGGTCGAGACGCTGTTCCAGACCCATTGCGTGCTGGTCCCGGTGGCGGCGATGGCCGGCTTCCGCGGCATCCGCCCGGTCACCGGCTATTCCGGCGCCCAGGCCACCGAGCTGCGCTTCGACAGCGAAGAGATCGTCTATGCCCAGACCGGCACGCTGCTGCATGTCTCCGCCGGCGAGACCGAGCCCTTCTTCCGCACCCTCAACTACGGCGAGACCCGCGCGCTGCTGTCGCTGATGAACCGCGGCCATTGCGCCCCCGATCCGCGCGGCTTCGCCCCCTCGCTGGCGGCCTGAGCGCCGCCAGCCTCCCGGCCCACCGCCTTAGTGCAAAAAGGCCGCCCTCCGATACTTGGCGCATTCCAGATTTCGACATACTAAAGAGGGTCATGGTGAAGCGCCCCGGGTTTACCGGAGAGGTTCTGGTTCAATGATTAGGCTACTTTTTCGTCAGC
>JAGRMU010000126.1 GCA_020441165.1 Sedimentitalea sp. | reverse complement strand
CCTAAGCCGACGGGTCAGTCGTCGAGAACGAAGGTCACCATCAGGTTGACCCGGTATTCGACCACCTTGCCGCCCTCGATCTTCACGGTCTGCTCCTTGACCCAGGCGCTGGCCATGTTGCGCAGGGTCTTCGAGGCCCGCTCGATCCCCTTGGCGACCGCGTCGTCGAAACTGGTGGGCGACGTGGACGAGATTTCCGTGACTCTTGCAACGCTCATGCGTGACACTCCCCTGGTTGCTGCAGGCGCCCTCCGGCGCCCCTTGAACAGGGACAACGCGCGGGCGGCGGGCGGAGTTCCGTGGCTCATCTAGCGGTGGAAAATCGGCTCTACCCAAACCCTAGAGGCTCCCCTATAGTTCTGGCAAAGTCGGCCCCGAGCGGCCATACCGAGGCGGAGATCACGAGGGGAGACAGCCCATGCGCTGCCCGTTTTGCGGCAATATCGACACGCAGGTGAAGGATTCGCGCCCGGCCGAGGATCACGTGTCGATCCGGCGCCGGCGCTTCTGCCCGGCCTGTGGCGGGCGCTTCACCACCTATGAGCGCGTGCAACTGCGCGACTTGGTGGTGATCAAGTCCACCGGCAAGCGCGAGGATTTCGACCGCGACAAGCTGGAGCGGTCGATCCGCATCTCGATGCAGAAACGCCCGATCGACCCCGAGCGCATCGACCAGATGATCTCGGGCATCGTGCGGAGGCTGGAAAGCATGGGCGACACCGACATCCCCTCCAAGACCATCGGCGAGATCGTGATGGAGTCGCTGGCCCGCATCGACACCGTGGCCTATGTGCGTTTCGCCAGCGTCTACAAGAACTTCCAGGCGGCGGACGATTTCGAGGATTTCGTCAGCGAGCTGCGCCCCCACGCCCCGCCCGAAGAGTGAGTGCGGACGACGCAAGGTTCATGGCCCTGGCCCTGTCGCTGGGCCGCCGGGGCCAGGGCCTGTGTTGGCCGAACCCCGCCGTCGGCTGCGTGATCGTGCAAGGCGGCCGGATCGTCGGGCGCGGCTGGACCCAGCCGGGCGGGCGGCCCCATGCCGAACCCCTGGCGCTGGCCCAGGCCGGGGAGCTGGCGCGCGGCGCCACCGCCTATGTCTCGCTCGAGCCCTGCGCCCATCACGGCCGCACCCCGCCCTGCGCCGAGGCGCTGATCGCCGCCGGCATCGCCCGCGTGGTCTGCCCCATCAAGGACAGCGACCCGCGGGTGTCGGGGCAGGGGCTCGCGATGCTGCGCGCTGCCGGGATCGCGGTCACCACCGGCGTTCTGGAGGCGCAGGCGCGGCGCGACCATGCCGGCTTCTTTACGCGCATCGCGGCGGGGCGGCCGATGGTGACGCTAAAGCTCGCGAGCAGTTTCGACGGGCGCATCGCCACCGCCACCGGCGAAAGCCGCTGGATCACCGGGCCCGAGGCGCGGCGGATGGTCCATGCCATGCGCGCGCGCCACGATGCGGTGATGATCGGCGCCGGCACCGCCCGCGCCGACGATCCGTCCCTGACGGTGCGCGATCTCGGCACCCGGCACCAGCCGGTGCGGGTGGTGATCTCGCGCCATCTCGATCTTCCGCTTCTGGGCCAACTGGCGCGCAGCGCCCGGGAGGTGCCGCTCTGGCTCTGCCACGGGCCGAGCGCCGATGCCGAGCGCCGGCACGCCTGGGAGGGGCTGGGCGCGCGGCTCCTGCCCTGCCGGGTCTCGGGGCTGCAGATCGATCCCGCCGATGCGCTGCGCCAGCTGGGCGCGGCGGGGCTGACCCGCGTCTTCTGCGAGGGCGGCAGCGCCCTGGCCGGCTCTCTTCTGGCGGCGGATCTGGTGGACGAGCTGGTCGGCGTCACCGCCGGGCTCGGCCTCGGCGCCGAGGGGCTGGCGTCGGTGGGCGCCCTCGGCCTCGACCGGCTGGCCGAGGCGCCGCGCTTTGCCCTGCTGGACAGCCGCCCGGTGGGGCCGGACCTGATGCATCACTGGGTGCGAAATCGGTCCCCAGGGTGAGGCACGCTATGCCTCATTTCGGTTCTGCTCAACCCATGCACAGAGGATCGCGCCCGACCCGAGGGTGGGGGCGATGCAATCGCGCCTGCCCTGGGTGCGGGTCGGGCGCGATCCGGGGCTGCGCCCCGGAGAGCTTCTCGGAGTGATTAGGCCGAGGAGCTGTATCCGGCGGCCAAGGGGTTTCGCAATTGTTGCCCTTCAGCAAGAAAAAGCGCCCCCGCGGTGCCGCGAGAGCGCTGAATCCTTTCAATGACCCCAGGCCAGGACGCCTCAGGCCGCCTGTCGACCGCTGCCGCCCTTGTGGCGGGCCGGGCCGCGACGGCGGCGACCGCCGCCGGTCCCGGGCTTGCCGCCACCGGCACCGCCCCGGCGGGCGCCATTGGCTCCGGCCGGCTTGCCCGGCTCGCCGATCGGCTCCCACGGGCGGCCCGAGGCGACCGGGATCGCCACGCCCATGGTCTTGTGAATCGCCTTCAGCTCGTCCATCTCCTCGGGCGCGCAGAAGGCGATGGCGGCGCCGTCCTTGCCGGCCCGCGCGGTGCGCCCGATGCGGTGCACGTAGTTGTCCGGCACGTTCGGAAGGTCATAGTTGTAGACGTGCTTGACGTCCGGGATGTCGAGCC
>JAGRMU010000580.1:1187-1578 GCA_020441165.1 Sedimentitalea sp. | reverse complement strand
CTCAGCCGCCAGCCGAGCATCCGGAACAAAGGTTCCCCCCGCCGCCTGGATCAGTCTTCTGAGCCCTTCCGTGCGGGTCTCGATCCCGGCCGCGGCCAGGGCCTCATCCAGCGCGGCGAGCTCTTCCGGGGTCAGCTTCACCGTCACCGCGGCCGTGGCCACGGCCGCATCCCGCTGACGGTCCGCATCCGCTTTCAGGGTGTAGCGCACCGCTCGAGCCGTGACGCCAAACCGGCCCGCCAGCTCCGATGTCGAGACCCCATCCGCGGCCTCACGGACGATCTCCGCTCTCTCGAGCGCGGTCAGTCTCCTGGTCCGGGTCATGCGGAAGAAAGCCCCCCTATTTCCTGCCACCTTCATTCAAGGTCGCCCTCATCATACGAAACTATAT
>JAGRMU010000580.1:506-1114 GCA_020441165.1 Sedimentitalea sp. | reverse complement strand
CAGGTGCGAGGCCCGGCCCGCAGGCTCCAATAGACCACCCCCTCTCCGCCCTCCCCAAGCCGCCCCTCCCTCGCGCCCGCGCCCGAGGTTCAGGCCGAACACGCATGTGTTCGGACGGAAGCGAGGGGCGGCGCATAATCTCCTCGACGGGACTGACGGACAGGGTCAAGGGCGGCCAGATTTGGGCATCCAAATCTCTGCCGGAAAAACCGGCGGGCGTAGCCCGACTGATATTCCGGATGGCCCCCTTGAGGCTGGGCGGCAGACCTGTTCCAGGCGATCCCTCATATCCCCCGTCAGGACCACTTGCGGTCCTGACACCTTCCCGGGGACGCCGGCCGAAGGCCGGGGTGTCCGGACATGGGCAGCCAGCCTTCCCCGGACCGGGGAAAGGGCCGCCCGTGGGCGGCCCATCTTTGAGGCGGATTACTCCTGCGGTTCCTTCGAGCTCGGCGGGAACATCACCAGCTCCTGGACCGCGACGGGGAAGTCGAGCTTGAGGCTGAAGAACTCCGAGCCGTCCCCGTTACGGGTGTTGCGGAACATCGCGCCGACGCGCTGGAAGCGGGTGCGTTCCTTGCCCTCGCTGTCGGTGAACTTGACGGGAA
>JAGRMU010000580.1:0-469 GCA_020441165.1 Sedimentitalea sp. | reverse complement strand
GTCTCTCCTTTTTGCGATGGGGATCTCCCGGCACGGGGCTTGAGGGCCGGCCGCAAGGGCAAATACGGAGGGTCCGCGCGCCCCGCGCGTGGAAGCCGTAATTGTGCTTGCCGGAGCGAAGCGGAGGGGACGGGCGGCCCGGCCCCGTGCGATCCACATCAATGAGCAAAGAGGAGAGACCCGGATGGGCAGCTCGCTCCCCAGCCGCCATCGGTCCTGTCGAGGGTTGTCAGACTTGGCAGGGTTCGCGCCACTCCGATCCAACGGGCCGGTTAGATGTTCCGCCCACGCCGGTCGGCTCGGCTGCGTTCTTCAGTCTCGGGCGCATCGCAGGGTTCGTGGTCCAGCGGCGCGATGCAGGTCTTGCTCGAACCGCAGATCGTTCGGCCCAGATGGGCCACCATCATCGGGCGGCCCGGTCGAAGCGCTGCGCTCGCCCCAGCGATCTGCACCCGGACGGGCGGATCGC
>JAGRMU010000125.1:1447-7146 GCA_020441165.1 Sedimentitalea sp. | reverse complement strand
GCGTCGATCCGCGCCACCGACTTGTCGGGGGCCAGCAGGTCGGTCTCGCGACTGCCGGGGGCGCCGCCCATCACCTGCACCGAGGCGGTGAAGGGCGCCAAGGCGGTGAGCACGGTCGCACCCGATTTCAGCGCCGCGTCCTCGGCATTGCCGACCAGCAGGCCGGGCACGTCGGTGATCAGGTTGCGCGGACCGGGGATCATGCCGCGCCGGTCCGATCCAGCGGCGCGCGCTGCGCGCGCACAGGATGCTTGCCGCGCCCGGTGCGGGCGCGGGGCCTCCGGCGGGAGTATTTTGGGCAAGAGGAAGCGGGGGCAGGCATCAGATGCAGCGCCCGCCATCGACCTCGAGCGCGACGCCGGTGATCATGCTGGCCTCGTCCGAGCAGAGGAAACAGGCGGCGTTGCCCATGTCTTCGGGCTGCGAGAAGCGTCCCAGCGGGATGGTGGCGAGGAATTTCGCACGCATCTCGGGCGTGTCCTCGCCCATGAAGGATTTCAGCAGCGGGGTTTCGCCCGCCACCGGGTTGAGCGCGTTGACGCGCACCCCGGCGGGGGCGAGCTCGATCGCCATGGTGCGGGTGGCGGTGATCATCCAGCCCTTGGAGGCGTTGTACCAGTTCAGGCGCGGCCGCGGAGAGACGCCCGCCGTCGAGGCGATGTTGAGGATCGCGCCCTGCCCGCGCGCCTTCATGTGCGGCACCAGCGCGTGGGCGGTTAGGTAGACCGATTTCATGTTGACCTGGAACACCCGGTCGAAGTCGTCCTCGCTGACCTCCTCGAGCGGGGTCGGCAGGTGGGTGATCCCGGCATTGTTGATCAGGATGTCGAGATGGCCGAACCGCTCGAGCGCCGCCGCCGCCATCGCCTGCACCGACTCGCGGTTGGCGACGTTGACGCTCTGGGCGAGGGCGCGGTCGCCGATCTCGTCGGCCAGCGCCGCGGCGGCGGCCTCGTTGATGTCGGCGATCATCACCCGCGCGCCTTCGGCTGCGAACTTGCGCACGATCCCGGCGCCGAAGCCCGAGGCGCCGCCGGTGACGATCGCGGTCTTGTCTTGCAGTCTCATCGGTACTCCTTCGCCGGTGCGGCCCGGCCGCAGGACCCTAGACCCTGCGCGCGCCCCTCGCAATCGCCGGATTGCATCCGCGCGCCGGTCACTCGCCCTCGACCGGGCCGCGCAGGGTCTTGACCTCGCCGCGGGCCTTCTTGGCGGCGAGACGCCGGCGCACCGATCCGCGCGTCGGCTTGGTGGCGATGCGGCGCTTCGGGGCGACCAGCGCCTGGCGGACCAGCTCGACCAGGCGCTCGCGGGCGATCTCGCGGTTGCGGGCCTGGCTGCGGGTCTCGTCGCACTGGATCACCAGCGCCCCGTCCTTCGTCCAGCGCCGCCCCGACAGCCGCCGCAACCGGGTCTTGACCGGCTCGGGCAGCGACGGCGAGCGCGCCGCCTCGAAGCGCAGCTCGACCGCGGTGGAGACCTTGTTGACATTCTGCCCGCCCGGCCCCGAGGCGCGCACGAAGCTTTCGGTCAGCTCCCAGTCCTGAAGGGCGATGTCGTCGGAGATGCGCAACATGGGCGGCAGCCTAGCGGGGCCGCGGGGCAACGAAAAGGGCCATCCGCCGATGCGAATGGCCCCGATCGAAAGTGCTTCGGAGGTGGGCCGGCCGGATCACCGCGATCCGATGTCAGCGCCTGTCTGCCTGGGGTTGCCCTAGCAGGCGGTCTCCCGAATGGTCCCGGCACCTCGCTCCAATACCTTTCTCGACACTGGATCACCTCCTTTTCCGTTGTTGAATTCGCCTTCAGCGTGCCACGGAACCGGCGGATCGCAAAACGAAATCGTCAGCGCGGCGGTGGATTGCCCTCAATTCGGGCAACGATGACGCGAAACGGGATCAACGCGATCAGGGCGAGCGACAGTTTCACCATCCAGTCGGCCAGGGCCAGCGAGACCCAGAGCGGTACGACCGGGCCCGCGCCGAACAGCGGCAGCGGCTCGTTCGCCCAGGCGACGTCGGTTTCGGGGTCGATCCAGGAGAGCCGCGCCGAGAAGGCGATCGAGAAGAAGAGCAGCGTGTCCAGCGACGAGCCGATCAGCGTCGAGGCCAGCGGCGCCTGCCACCAGGGGCGGTGGCGCAGGGCCGAGAAGACCGCGACGTCCAGCAGTTGCGCGGTCAGGAAGGCCAGGCCCGAGCCGATGGCGACCCGGAACGTGACCAGCGGGCCGAAGGGGCCGATGATCTGGGTGCCGATCAGCGAGCAGAAGATCCCGACGATGAAGCCGACGAAGACCACCACGCGGGCCGGGCCGGGACCGTGGATGCGGTTCATCAGGTCGGTGACCAGGAAGGCGAAGGGATAGGTGAAGGCGCCCCAGGTCAGCCATTGGCCGAAGAGGAACTGGACCAGGATGTTCGAGGCCACCACGATGGCGGCCATGGCCAGGATGCCGGGGAGATGCGCGCGTGTCATGGCGGGGCGGCCCGTTCTGTCGAGGGTGCGGCGGCTGGACCGGCGGATCGGGCCGGCCGCCTGCAGCTACGCGCTTGCGCGGCGCGGCGCAAGTCACTCGGGCAGGCGGTACTCCACCAGCTCGCTGCGCTGCAGGGGATTGAAATTGTCGTCCGAGACCAACGTGGCGCGCAGATCGCCGTCCGCGTCGCGCCAGATCGACACCCCTTCGAGGTTGTCATGGGTGCCGGTCGCGGTCTCGATCAGGGTCTCCTCGTCGCTTGCGCCGGTCTCGGTCACCACCCAGCGCCGGAGCCGCGCGCGAAAGCCGAAGATGTTGTAGGCCCGCTCGAGCACGTAGAGCCGCCCGTCGGGGCCGAAATCGGCGCCGACCGGCAGGAACCGGCCATCGGTGGGCAGCGAGAAGGGGCGGGTCCAGGCGTTGCCGTCCCAGCGATAGACCGGGATCCGGCCCTCCCCGTCCAGCCGATCCTCGGGCATCGTGTAGAGCCGTCCCGCCGCGTCGATCGCCAGCGCCTCCAGCGCGCCGTTCTGCGGCAGGGTGCGGAACTCCTGCGGGCGGGGCAGCACCTCGGCCGCATCTTCCGGCGCGGCGTACCGGGCGACGCGCGCCACGCCCTCGAAGGAGACATAGAGGGTGCCGTCCGCGGCCACCGCCAGCCCTTCGGAATCGACGATCGAGCCGCGCATCTTCTCGCCCTTGCTCGATCTCAGCTTGCGGGCCTCCCCGATCTCGATACCGGCGATGCGGCCACCATCGCGGCTGATCCGGGCGGTGAACAGCATCGAGCGGTCGGTGAGGCCGGTCATCGAGGCGCCGTCCTGCGAGACCTCGATGCCCGACACGCCGCCGAACCACGGCGCGTCCGCCGTCCACTCCCAGCTTTGCAGGAACTCCGCCGGCGGCGGTTCGGCCGCCGCCGCCGGACCGGCCAGGGCCAGAGCCAGGATCAGTTCGATTGCAGGACGGTGGCGCATTGCGGCGGCAGATCGGCCAGCACGTATTCGCGGCTTGGCTTGGGTTTCGGGGCGTTCGGATCGGGCGGCGGCGGGTTGAGGATGTTGTTCACCCATTGCTGGGCATCGTCGCAACCGTCCCCGGCGGGCGGCGTGTCCTGGTCGACGCAGCCGCGGGCGCCGCGCGGGCAGGCCAGGCGGACATGGAAGTGGTAGTGATGCCCGTACCAGGGCCGGACCTTGCGCAGCCAGGCGCGGTTGCCCTTCTCGTCCTTGCACATCTGCACCTTGGCGCCCGGGAAGACGAAGATCCGCGCCACCCGCTTGTCCTTCGCGGCGGCCTTGATGATCTCGTGATGGGCGCGGGTCCAGCTGCCGTTGACATAGGCGCCCTCGGCGCGCTGCATCGAGATCGACGAGATGCTCTCGCGCTGCTGCGGGCTGAGGTCGAGCCGGGTCGCCGGCAGCATCCAGATGTCGATGTCCAGCCCGATCTGGTGGCTGCGATGGCCCGAGATCATCGGCCCGCCGCGCGGCTGGCTGATATCGCCGATATAGAGCCCCTTCCAGCCCGGTTGCCTGGCGGCCTCGCGGCTGAGATCCTGGATGAACGAGAGGGTCTCGGGATAGCCCCAGTTGCGGTTGCGCGACAGGCGCATCGCCTGCCAGGTCGGGCCGGTCTCGGGCAATTGCACCGCGCCGGCGACGCAGCCCTTGGAATAGCTGCCGAACGGCGCCGGCTGGTGGTTCGACGCGGTCGACTTGGCGCCGAAGAGCTGCTTGGCCAGCGGCGCCGCGCCGGCCGGGGCGCAAAGCCCCAGGATCAGCGCCAGCGACGCGAGCAGACGGATCATGGTCATGATGTGCGATCTCCCTTTGGATGGACCCAGACTAGCAGGATCAGACCGATGGCAAAAAGAGCGATTACCGGTGAAATGCCCAGCCGCGCGCTGCCGGTCAGCGCCGTCATGCCGCCGATCAGCGCCGGCGCCATGAAGGCGGTGGCGCGGCCCGAGAGGCCGTAGAGGCCGAAGCTCTCGGTCGGGGCCTCGGGGTCGGCATGGCGCACCATCAGGCTGCGGCTCGAGGACTGGACGATGCCGCCCATCCCGCCGATCAGCACCCCGCAGACGAAGAACACCCGGTCCGGCAGGGCCGATCCCTCGACCAGCGGAATGCCGAAGATCTGGGTGCGGGACATGCCGACGATGATGATGCAGACCGCGATCAGCACCCAGATCGCGGTGACGATCACCGGTTTCGGTCCGAAACGGCGGTCGAGCTTGCCGCCGAGCCAGCAGAACAGCGCCGAGGACAGCACCGCGACGATGCCGAAGATGCCGATGGCGGTGATCTCCCAGTTCAGCACCAGCCGCGCATAGACGCCGCCGAAGCCGTAGAGCCCGTTCAAAGCATCGCGATAGAACATCGAGCCGCCCAGGAAGGCCGAGAGGCTGATCCGGTGGCGCAGATCGGCGATGCTGCGGCGCAGAAGGGCCATCGCCGCGCCGAAGCTGCCGCGCCGTCCGGCGGGCACGGTCTCGCGCACCCACAGGAAATAGGGGATCATGAACACCGCGTACCAGAGCGCGGTGATCGGGCCGACGAAGCGGGTGCCCTCCTTCTGCGCGGGATCGAGACCGAAAAGCGGATCGAGCCCGGCCAGGGTCTTGCCGTTGCCCTGCTCGGCGAAGAACACCAGCAGGATCGCCAGCGCCAGCAGCCCCCCGGCATAGCCGAACGCGAAGCCTGTGCCCGAGATCTCGCCGATCTCGTCCGGCGTGCCCAGATCGGGCAGTTGCGCGTTGATGAAGATCAGCGCGTATTCGGCGCCGATGAAGCCGAAGCCGAAGGCGGCCAGCATCCACCACATGTTCGAGCCATCGATCGCTGTCCACCACAGCGCGCCCGCCCCCAGCACATACATCGCCGAGAACACCGCGATCCAGGGCAGGCGGCGGCCCATCGTGTCCGCGAGCGCCCCCATCACGGGCGCGCCGAAGCCGATGATCAGCCCGGTGACAGTCAGGCACAGCGACCAGACGCTCTGCGCCTGGGCGTCGGCGGCGCGCTCGTCCAGGCCCGAGGTCAGGAAATAGGCGGCAGCGACCCCGGCGAAGAAGGGCCCGTAGATGAAGGTCACCAGCAGCGTGTGATAGGGCTGGCTGGCCCAGTCGAAGAAATACCACCCCCAGATGCGCTTGCGCGCCGAAATCACTGCCATGCCTGCCTCGGGGTCATTTGGGGCGATAAGACAGGGGATCGAC
>JAGRMU010000125.1:0-1215 GCA_020441165.1 Sedimentitalea sp. | reverse complement strand
TGAACGCGCTGCTCGAGCCGATCTATGCCCCGATCCGCCGGATCCTGCCCAACACCCACCCGCTGGATCTCGCGCCGCTGGTGGCGCTGATCGTGGTGATCTCGCTGCGCGCCTACGTGCTGCCCAGCCTGTTCGGGTTGATGTAGCCCCGGCCACCCCTTGCCCGGCGAATCCGCATGTGAGACTGTCGCGCCCAAGAGCAGACAGACCAGAAACATGAGGCCTTCGCCATGACCGGCGCGACCCCGCTTTTGCGCGACATCTTCGGATTCGACGCCTTCCGCCCCGGTCAGGAAGAGATCGTCTCGGCGGTCGCCGAGGGGCAGAACGTGCTGGCGATCATGCCCACGGGCGGCGGCAAGTCGCTGTGCTTCCAGCTTCCGGCGCTGCTGCGGAGCGGCGTCACGGTGGTGATCTCGCCGCTGATCGCGCTGATGCGCGACCAGGTGCGCGCCCTGCAGGAGGCCGGCGTCGCCGCCGGGGCGCTGACCTCGGGCAATACCGAGGAGGAGACCGAGGCGGTCTGGCAGGCGCTGGAGGCGGGCACGCTCAAGCTGCTCTACATGGCGCCCGAACGCCTGGCGGCCGGGTCATCGGTGGCGATGCTGCGGCGCGTGGGCGTCACCATGATCGCGGTGGACGAGGCCCATTGCGTCAGCCAGTGGGGCCACGATTTCCGCCCCGACTATCTGCGCATCGGGGCGCTGCGCAAGGCCCTGGGCGTGCCGCTGGCGGCCTTCACCGCCACCGCCGATGCCGAGACCCGCGCCGAGATCGTCGAGAAGCTATTCGACGGCACTCCGCCGCGCCAGTTCCTGCACGGCTTCGACCGGCCCAACATCCACCTGGCCTTCGCCGCCAAGAACGGGCCGCGCGCCCAGATCCTGGCCTTCGCCGCCGCCCGCAAGGCCCAGGCCGGGATCGTCTATTGCGGGACCCGCGCCAAGACCGAGACGCTGGCCCAGGCGCTGCGCGAGGCCGGGCACAATGCCTGCGCCTATCACGGCGGCATGGAGGCCGACGAGCGGCGCGTGGTCGAGACCCGCTTCGCCCGCGAGGACGGGCTGATCGTGGTCGCCACCGTCGCCTTCGGCATGGGCATCGACAAGCCCGACATCCGCTGGGTCGCCCATGCCGACCTGCCGAAAAGCATCGAGGCCTATTACCAGGAGATCGGCCGCGCCGGGCGTGACGGGGCGCCGGCCGAGACGCTGA
>JAGRMU010000579.1:1869-2375 GCA_020441165.1 Sedimentitalea sp. | reverse complement strand
CCGCGCCGGGCGCCGGCGGCCGCACTGGGTCCGAGCGCGGTCTGCACCGCGTCGATCCAGCCGCGCGGGGTGGTCGAGATCGGTTGGGCGGGCAAGCCCTGGCCGCGCGGGTTGAGCCGCGCCAGGATGCCGGGCAGCTCGGCCGCCACCTCGGCCTGGGACATGCCGCTGGCCAGTTCCGGCGCATAGGTGATGCGCAGGATCAGCATGTCGAAGCCGGTCAGCACGGTGTGCACGTTGTCGTCGTTGAACACCGAGTCGGGCAGGCGGTAGAGATCGTTGAGCGGCCCGATGGCCTGGCCCAGCTCCTCGTGCAGGCAGTCGCGCACCTCCTGAGGGGTCGCGTCCGAGGGCAGGAAGATCGCCAGTTTCGAGCGCGTGCGCAGCAGCGACCAGTTGGTGCTGGAGGCGCGGCGGTTGCGGCGATACTCGTCGATCGTCTCGACATTGGGCACCACGAAGCAGGCCGCCTGCGGCAGGGCGCGGCGGATCTGGTCGCTGGGCAC
>JAGRMU010000579.1:261-1797 GCA_020441165.1 Sedimentitalea sp. | reverse complement strand
AGCCGGGCGAGGTCGGGGCCGAGGCTGGGCGGCGGGGTGCCGGTGACGCGCACGGTGATCGGGGTCTCGAACCGGGTCAGGATCGGCAGTGCCCGGCCGCTTTCCAGCGCGAAGGTCAGCTCGAGGAAATCGGCGGCGATGTTGGCGTTGGACTCGAGCGGCGGGCGCGGCCGGGTCGCGGCGAAGCTGCGCATCGGCGGCAGCGAGCTTTCGGCGATGCGCCCGCGGGTCGGCATCTCGGAGACCGGGGCGGCGGTGCAGCCGGCCAGCAGGGTGGCGGCGATCAGGGCGGCGCGGCGGATCATCGGCGTTCGTAGACCCGGAAGGGGGTGAGCGTGCCGATCCGGTCGTAGAGGCGGCGGGCGACGACGTTGTCCTCGGCGGTCAGCCAGTAGACGCCGGGTGCGCCGGCGGTGTCGGCGGCGCCATAGACGGCCTCGATCAGTGCGCGGGCGATGCCGGTGCCGCGCCGGTCGGGGGCGACGAAGAGATCCTGCAGATAGCACACATCCTCGACCGCCCAGGCGTTGCGGTGAAAGAGGTAATGGGCGAGGCCGACCAGCTGCCCGCCCATCTCGGCCACCAGCGCGCTGAAATCGCGCGGATCGTCGCCCAGCAGACGCGCGAAGGTGCTGTCCTCGACCCCGGCCGGGACCGAGGTCTCGTAGAAATCCAGGTAGCCGGCCCAGAGCGCAGCCCATTGGGGCCGGTCGTCGGGGCGCAGCGGGCGCAGGGTCAGGGCGGCGGTGTCTGCCATGACGGGCAGGGTGGCAGAGCGCCGGGGCGCGCTCAAGGTCAAACTGCGGAGATTTTCCGGTACTGGCGCAACCGCGCACCGCCCGGGTCAAGGGCATTGACAGCCCTGAAAAATTTCCATCCTTTGGCTTCAGCCGGTTCGGCGCGGGAAGGGCCGCGGATTGAACGGCACGAGAAAATCGGAGGAGACCCCATGCAGATCACCACCCCGCTGCGCGCCGGCCTGTCGGCCGCGCTGCTTGCCACCGCCATGCTGGCCAGCCCGGTTCTGGCCTTCGAGCCGGAACAGACCGAGTGCATCGCCCCGGCCAATCCCGGCGGCGGCTGGGACTTCACCTGCCGGCAGGTCGGCAAGACCCTGCAGGACCTGGCGCTGATCCCCGGCACCATGCAGGTCACCAACCTGGCCGGCGGCGGCGGCGGCGTGGCCTTCGCCGAGGTGGTCAACAAGCGCAACGACAGCAACGACCTGATCGTCGCCGCCTCGACCGCCACCGCCACGCGGCTGGCGCAGGGTGCCTATCCGGGCAACACCCAGGACCAGGTGCGCTGGCTGGGCGCGGTGGGCGCCGATTACGGCATCATCGCGGTGGCCAAGGACAGCCCGATCACCACGCTTCCCGAGCTGATGGAGCAGATCAAGGCCGACCCGACCTCGGTGTCGGTCGCCGGCGGCTCGGCGGTGGGCGGCTGGGACCACCTGAAGGTGCTGATCACCGCCGACAAGTCGGGCATCGAGGATCTGCGCACGGTCAAGTACGTGGCCTTCGACGGCGGCGG
>JAGRMU010000579.1:0-232 GCA_020441165.1 Sedimentitalea sp. | reverse complement strand
TCGGTGCAGGCGTTCAGCGGCGATGCCTCCGAGGCCAAGGGCTTCGTTGATTCGGGCGACATCAAGGTGATCGCGGTGCTGGCGCCCGAGCGGCTGGAGGGCGATTTCGGCGCCTTCCCGACTGCCGTCGAGCAGGGCATCGACGCGGTCGGCGCCAACTGGCGCGGCTTCTACGGCCCCGGCGGCATGTCGGACGAGGCCTATGACTTCTGGGTCGGGGCCATCGAGACGG
>JAGRMU010000578.1 GCA_020441165.1 Sedimentitalea sp. | reverse complement strand
TGAACGATCTCGTGCGGCATCATTCGCCTCCTTTCACGATCTTCTGGAGTGTGGTCGCGACATGCTCGGGCCAGGGGGTGGGTCGGCCCTCGCGGTTCACGTAGACCAGGGTGGAGTTGGAGATGAACCGGGTCTCGCCCTTGCAGGTAGCGACGATCTCGAGGCCGAGGCTGGTGCGCCCGAGCTTCGTGCAATCGAGAATGAAGGCCAGCTTGTCGCCGTGGCGGCTGGGCGCCGTGAAGCGGGTGCTGATCTCGGCGGTGGGCACCCCGCCATGTCGGAGCAGCTCCTCGAAGGGCAGACCCAGCACCTCGTCGAAGAAGGTCTCGACGCAATCGTTGATCATCTCGAAATAGCGCGGGAAGAACACGATGCCGGCCGGGTCGCAGTGCTTGAACAGGATCTTTTGCGGAAAGACGAAGCTCATCGGTCAGATCCCCAGATATTTCTCGGTGACCCCGGACCCCAGGTCCGGGAAAACGCCCTGCCAGACGGTCCGCCCCTTTTCCACGATTACCGCCGCGTCGGCAACCGTCGACAGCTCCCTGATCGACTTGTCGATCACCAGGATGGCCATGCCGGTCTCGGTCTTGAGCCTTGCGATCGCGGCCCAGATCTCCTGGCGCACCACCGGGGCCAGCCCTTCGGTCGCCTCGTCGAGGATCAGCAGGCGCGGGTTGGTCATCAGCGCCCGGCCGATGGCCAGCATCTGCTGCTCGCCCCCCGACAGCGAGGCGGCGCGCTGGTCCCGGCGCTCCTCCAGCCGCGGAAAGAGCCCGGCCACCGCGGCCAGATCCCAGGGGCCGGGACGGGCGGCAGCGATCAGGTTCTCGTGCACGGTCAGGTTGGTGAAGCACCTGCGCCCCTCGGGCACCAGCCCCAGCCCGGCCCGCGCCGCCCGGTGCGCCGGCACGCGCGCGAGATCCTGCCCGGCGAACATCACCGAGCCGCCGCGATGCTTCAGGAGCCGGCAGATCACCTTGACCGTGGTGGTCTTGCCCATGCCGTT
>JAGRMU010000577.1 GCA_020441165.1 Sedimentitalea sp. | reverse complement strand
CCATAGATAGAGTCAGGCAATCTCAGGTTGTCGGATCTCTCGGATCGCCCGATTTTCTTTGACCGTTCGCCGCGAGGGGAGGACCCTTTTCCGATCTGCGTAAAAAACATGTGGGGGACAGACAATGGCGACCGATAAACTGACGGTGACGGTTGACGGCGTAACCGACATTCCAAGACTGCCCGGGCAAAGTGTCAGGGTTTGGGACGGAACTCCGCCCGATACGACCCGCATGGATATCTACAGCGTCTATCACGACGTGTCCGGCAACGACTTCGAGGCAGTTGCGAAGCTGTCCGGCAGCAACTGGCAGATGAAGTATTTCCGTATCACCGGAGAGGATCACCACACGACGATCAGGGACCTGGACAATGGCGCGGACCGACGGATCGAACTACTGGAGCTTGGATTCAATTCTACCGTTCAATTGATTTCTACACGTGCCAAACACATCACCGGGTGGGACGGGGACAAGCATGACGTCCAGCTTGGCTCGGGCTACACCGCTTCAGTCAGTCTCGATGCCGAAGTGAACATTCTCAGGACCGGCAGCGGAGACGTCGGTTCGATCAGGACTAACGGCAAGAGCACCATCGAAATCGGCGATGTCTATGTCGGCTCGGTAAGTACGGGCAACGGCAACGACAAGGTCACCACCGGCGCGGGCTGGGTCGAGGCAATCGTTACCCGCGATGGAAACGATATCGTGAAGATCGGAACCGGGAGCGCGGCCTTGGTACGGACCGGCGACGGCAACGATATCGTCAACGCGACGTCTGGTTGGGTCGAGATGATCTCGACCGGCGATGGCAAGGACACCGTTACGATTGGAAAACACGGCGCAGGGGCGGTGTGGCTGAGTGATGGCAACGACACGATCAAAGTTCGCGACCTGACCGACGGTAATAACGGCGTACAGATCAACGGCGGCCGAGGAAACGATACGCTTGATTTCGGCGGCTTCTCGAAAGGCATCCACTTCTCGCTCGATGAAAGGGCCGCGTATCAGAACGTCGCAGCTTCGAACCCGAACAGCACGAAACCGCTCTCGGGTTGGTTCTCGGAATCGTCGATCGAGAACCTGAGCGGCACGAAAAAGGGTGACACCTTTACCGGGGATGCCGGCGCGAACAAGTTAATCGGGCGCGGCGGCAATGACGACCTCTATGGCTTCGGCGGCAAGGACATGCTGATCGGCGGCACCGGCCGGGACGTGCTCGACGGCGGCCGGGGCAACGACATGCTGCGCGGGAACGGTGGCCCGGACGTGTTCGTCTTCGGCAAGAAGAGCGGCACGGATACCGTCAAGGACTACCGGGACGGCACCGACATCCTGCGGCTCGACGGCCATACGGGCGGCTTTGCCGATCTCACGATCTCCAAGAAGGCGGGCGACAAGGTGATCGTCCATGATGGCGGCACCATCGTTCTGGATGGCAAGGCCGGGGTGAACCTGACAGCCTCGGATTTCGATTTCGTCTGACGCCACCGGGCTTTTCTTGGCGCGGGGCAGGGGCTAGGCTGGTGCAAACCCGCCCGGAGCCTTGCGCATGACCCTGACCCGCCGTGCCGCCGTCGATCTTCTGTCCGATCTGCGCCGCGGTGCGCTGTCGGCCGCCGAGCTGATGGAGGGGACGCTGGCGCGGATCGGCGCGGTGAACGGCACCGTCAACGCCATCGTCGCGCTGCGGGGCGAGGACGCGTTGATGGCAGAGGCGCGCGCCGCCGACCGGGCCGCGACCCGCGGGCCGCTGCATGGGCTGCCGATCGCGGTCAAGGATCTTGTGAATGTCGCCGGGATCGTCTCGACGCAGGGCTCGCCGCTTCTCGCCGGTCACGTGCCCGAGGCGGACGACCTGATCGCCGCCCGGATGCGCGCCGCCGGGGCGATCCTGATCGGCAAGACCAATTCCCCCGAATTCGGCCTCGGCAGCCACTCGTTCAACCCCGTCTACGGCGCCACCCGCAACCCCTACGATCCGGCGCGCAGCTGCGGCGGCTCCTCGGGCGGTGCGGCGGTGGCGCTGGCCACCGGCATGGTGGCGCTGGCGGACGGCTCGGACATGATGGGCAGCCTGCGTAACCCGGCCGCGTG
Organism: Sedimentitalea sp.; assembly: GCA_020441165.1. GTDB lineage: Bacteria > Pseudomonadota > Alphaproteobacteria > Rhodobacterales > Rhodobacteraceae > JAGRMU01. The sequence goes on along the minus strand of JAGRMU010000577.1, from coordinate 4,954 downwards.
GAACAACGTCTACGGGCTGCGGCCCAGTTGGGGCCGGGTTCCCGGCGACCCGGTGGGCGACACGTTCCTGCACCAGCTGGCGACGCTCGGGCCGATGGCGCGCAGCCCCGGCGACCTGGCGGTGCTGCTCGACGTGATCTCGGGGCCCGATCCGCGCCTGCCGCACGGGCATGACTGCCCCCCGACCGCACCGCTGGAGCCCGCCGAGCCGAAGGGGCTGCGCATCGGCTGGCTGGGCGACTGGGGCGGCGCGTTCCCGATGGAAGCGGGGATCCTCGATCTGTGTCGCGACGCGCTGCGGGTGCTGGAGGGGCTCGGCTGCACGGTCGAGCCGGTGGCGCCGCCGTTCTCGGCCGAGGCCATGTGGGACAGCTGGGTGACCTTGCGCCACTGGCAGGTCGCCGCGGGCCTCGCGCCGCTGATCGCGCAGAAGGCGCAGCTGAAGGAGACCGCGATCTGGGAGGTCGAGAGCGGGATGGCGCTTTCGGCCATGGAGGTCCACCGCGCCAGCGTCACCCGCTCGGATTGGTTCCGAACGGCGGCCGCGCTCTTCGAGACCTATGACGCGCTGGTGCTGCCCTCGGCGCAGGTCTGGCCCTTCGACGTCGATCTGCCCTATCCGGCCGAGATCGCGGGCCGCGCGATGGACACCTATCACCGCTGGATGCAGGTGGTGGTGCCGGTCAGCCTGATCGGCCTGCCGGCCCTGGCCATGCCCGCCGGCTTCGGCGCGGCCGGCCTGCCGATGGGCCTGCAGCTTTTCGGTCCGCGCGGCGGCGATGCGGCGCTGCTGCGCCTCGGCGCGGCCTATCACGCGGCGACGGAATGGCCACAGAAACGCCCGGCGATGTGACCGGGGCCAAGGGGGAGGGTCGAGGATGAGCCAGGAACCGAAACAGGGGGTGCCCGAACTGAAACCGGTGCGCCCCGAGCTGCTGCGCACCGCGCTGCGCCGCGGCTGGCGGGATTTCCGCACCGCGCCGTTCTACGGGCTGGCCTTCGCCGGCTTCTACGTGCTGGGCGGCTGGCTGATGACCTGGATCACCGCGCAGACCGGGACGACCTTCTGGCTGGTCCTCGCCGCCATCGGCTTTCCGCTGCTCGGCCCCTTCGCGGCGGTCGGGCTCTACGAGGTCTCGCGCCGGCTGGAGCGCGGCGAGCCGCTGGACTGGAGCGGCGTCTTCGGCGTGGTGCTGCACCAGAGCCGCCGGCAGCTGCCCTCGCTCTGCGCGATCATCGTCGTGGTCTTTCTGTGGTGGTTCTTCCTGGGACACATGATCTTCGCGCTGTTCCTGGGGCTGTCGACGATGACCAACATCACCTCGTCCTACGAGGTCTTCCTGACCCTCAACGGGCTGACCATGCTGGCGGTCGGCACAATCGTCGGGGCGCTCTTTGCGCTCTTGCTCTACATGATCACGGTGCTGTCGCTGCCGCTTCTTCTGGATCGCGAGGTCGATTTCGTCACCGCGATGATCACCTCGTTCAAATACGTTCTGGCCCATCCGGTGGTGATGCTGTCCTGGGCGCTGCTGATCGCGGCGCTGACCTTCGCGGCGATGATCCCCTGGTTCCTGGGGCTGTTCCTGGTGCTGCCGCTTCTGGGCCATGCGACATGGCATCTCTACCGGCTGCTCGCCGAGGAGGATGCCCCCGTCGCGCTCGGCGGGGCGGGCAGCGAACAGGTCGCCTAGGACAGGGGTTGCGGGCACACCGCGCCTGCCCCGGCGGACGGTTCAGAACCGGGACGGCGCGAAATCGGCGATCGGCGGATCGGGCGGGCGCCCCTCGGCCAGGTCGGCGACGATGCGCCCGGTGATCCCGCCCAGCGTCAGGCCGAGGTGCTGGTGCCCGAAGGCCAGCAGGATCCGGTCCGAGGCGGGCGAGGGGCCGATCACCGGCAGCGCGTCGGGAAAGCTGGGACGAAAGCCCAGCCAGTCGCTGCTCGGCGGGCCGAGATCGCCGAACATCTCGGCGCCCTTGCGCGCGATGTAGGCCAGGCGCTTGCGGTTCGCCGGCCGGTCGAGCCCGGCGATCTCGACGGTGCCGGCCAGCCGCAGCCCCTGCGCCATGGGCGTCGCGTAAAAGCCCGCCTCGGCCCACCCCACCGGGCGCGCGATCAGGTCGCGATGCGCGTCCCAGACCAGGTGATAGCCGCGCTCGGTATCCAGCGGCAGGTGCTCGGCGCCGCTGCCCCGGATCGCCCGCGACCAGGCCCCGGCGGCGATCACCGCGCGCGCCGCGCGAACCTCCTGACCGTCCGCGATGAGCGTCACGCCGTCGCCATCGGGACGGGTCGCGGTCACCGCCGCCTGCAACCAGGTGCCGCCCTCGGCCAGGAACCTTGAATGCATCCGGCCGATCAGGGCCTGCGGGTCGGTGATGTGCCGCGCGCCGCGAAAGCGCAGCCCACGATGCGGGGTCAGCCGCAGCGCCGGCTCCAGCGCCCGGATCTCCTCGGGCCCGATCTCGTCGCAGGCCACGCCCAGCCGCCGGCGCAGGTCGGTGCCGGCCTGCGCGCCGTCGAACCCCGCGCGCGTCGTCCAGACGTAGAGACAGTCGTTGGCGACCACCAGGTCCTCGGCCTCGGCCAGCGCGATCAGCGGATCCAGCCCGGCATCGGCCTCGGCCAGCAGCCGGGCGAGGGCGGCGGCGATGGCCGCGACCCGCGCCGGGCGGCAGTTGGCAAGGAAGGAGAGCATCCAGCGCGGATGGGCCAGCGCGTGGCGCGGATCGAGCGACAGCGGGCTCTCGGCGCTGGTCAGAAGCCGCGGCAGGTCGCGCAGGATCGACGGGCTGTTGACCGGCAGGCAGGCATAGGTGGCGATGGTCCCGGCATTGCCGAAGCTCGCGCCCGACCCCGGCGCCGCGCGGTCGCAGAGCAGCACCCGCAGCCCGCGGCTCTGAGCCCAGAGCGCCGCCGACATGCCGACGATGCCCGCGCCGACGACCGCCAGATCGTGATCCGCCATGCGTGCCTCGCTCCTCGCCTCGGTCATTTGCCTGCCGGGATGGTGCGCCCAAGCCGGCTGAAATGTCCATCGCTTCCGGCAGGACCGCGCGGCGGCGGACATCACGCCGCCCCATGGCACCCCATTATCGGGGACTTGACCCGTGCGCGCCGGGCTGGTCGACTCGGCGTCGCCGGACGGCGGGCCTCGGAAGCCGTCGCCGGCAGGCGCAGAGACAGGGGAACCGGGACGTGACCGCCATCGCATCGACGCCATTCACGGCCGAGCCGTTCGGCACCTGGCTGTCGGATGTGCACTGGGCGCCGCGCCAGCTGACCTTCGGCTTTCCGGCCGATGGCGGTGTCTACACCTACGGGCAACCGGCAGAGTACAGCGCGCTCGGCCCCGGCCAGAAACAGGCGGTGCGCCGGGCGCTGGACGAGATCGCCGGTTTCACCGGCCTGACCCTGACCGAGAGCGCCGGCGCGCAGGCGACCCTGCGCTTTGCCCGCGAGGCGGGGCTGACCGGCGCCTATGCCTTTGAGCCGGCCGGCATCGCCGAGGGCGGCGACAGCTTCTACGGCGCCGGAACCTACCGGCCGGTGATCGGCAACGAGGCCAATCTCTATTTCCTGCACGAGATCGGCCACACTCTCGGCCTCCGGCATGGTCACGAATCCCCTTTATTCGCGGCGTCGCGATATGACGGTCAGGACTACACGCTGATGACCTATTCCGACTATGTCGGGGATCAGAACACCTATTCCTACGATTCCGGCGCGATCGACTGGGCGCAGAGCTACATGCAACTCGACATCGCCGCGCTGCAATTCCTTTACGGCGCCAACTATGCCGCGAGTGGCGCGGCGTGGAGCGGCGATACCGTTTACGGTTTCGATCCGGACACCGGCGAGATGTTCCTGAACGGGATCGGCAGCGGCGCGCCGGCGGGCAACCGCGTCTTCCGCACCATCTGGGACGGGCACGGCACCGACACCTACGATCTGCGCAACTATGCCAGCGATCTTCGGATCGACCTCGCGCCCGGCGCCTGGTCGGTCTTCTCGGTGGCGCAGCTGGCCGATCTCAACCGGCACAGCCCCGATCCGCGGTTCCTGGCCAGCGGCAATGTCGCCACTGCCCGGCTGGTCGACGGCGATCCCCGGGCGCTGATCGAGAACGCCCGGGGCGGCAGCGGCGACGACGTGATCAAGGGCAACCAGGGCGACAACCTGCTGACCGGCGACAGGGGCGCCGACAGGCTGTTCGGGCGCGACGGCAACGACGTGCTCTGCGGCAATCGCGGCGACGATGTCCTGGGGGGCGGCGCCGGGGCCGACCGGCTTCACGGCGGACCGCAGGACGATACCCTGCGCGGGGGCGCCGGCAACGACCGGCTGTCCGGCGGCGACGGGGCGGATGTTCTGCTCGGGCAGGCCGGCCGGGATACCCTGTTCGGCGGCGATGGGAATGACCGGCTCGAGGGCGGCGACGGCGATGATACCCTGACCGGCGGTGCGGGGGCCGACCTTGTGACCGGGGGCGATGGCGACGACCTGGCCGAAGGCGAGGGTGGGAACGATCGGCTCGAGGGCGGGATCGGCGACGATACCCTCTCGGGCGGGGACGGCCGCGACCGGCTCTTCGGCGCGGAGGGCGCGGACCGGCTTGCGGGCGGTCGGCACGGTGATTTCCTGGCCGGGGGCGCCGGCGGGGACCGCCTCGATGGCGGCAATGGCGCCGACCGGCTGTTCGGCCAGTATGGCGCCGACGATATTCGCGGCGGCTACGGCCACGACTGGCTCGACGGGGGCAGGGGCGCGGACGCGCTGCGCGGCGGGCCGGGCGATGACACGCTGCGGGGCGGCGGCGGGACCGACCAGCTCTTCGGTCTCGCCGGCGCCGATGTCTTCCTCTTCACCCGTCCCGGCGACAGCCCGACCTCGGCAGCCCCCGACGTGATCCGCGATTTCACGCCGGGCGAGGACAGGATCGACCTCGCC
>JAGRMU010000576.1 GCA_020441165.1 Sedimentitalea sp. | reverse complement strand
AAGCTGATCGTCGAGATCGAGCGCGACCGCGCCAAGCTGCGGGCGACCTCCGAGCTGCTGGCGGCGCGCAACGCGCTGAAGGAGGACACGGCGTCGGTGCTGGCCGCCTTGCAGAGCTTCACCGCCGACAGCAAGTCCGACATCGACGATCTCAACGAAGAGCGGCTCTCCCAGTTGGCGCGGCTCGAGGATCTGCTCAAGCGCTCCGAGGAAATCTCGGCCCTGCCGGCGCAGCGCCTGGCCTCGATGCTCGAGGACGTGCAGGGCGAGCGCCTGTCGGTGATCACCAGCAAGGGCACGCGCTTTTCCTCCGAGAAGATGGTGCTCGACATGGTCAAGGCGCTGAACGATCTCACCTATTCCAATTCCATCGACCAGGCCGAGGTCGAGATCCTGACCGACCGGCTCGACAACCTGGCGATGCAGCTGCGCGAGCTCGAGGCCCTGCGCAGCGCCATGCAGGTCGAGGCCGAGGCGCGCTATCTGGCCAAGGCGATGCTGCCGCAGGTCGAGGTCTCGAACGGGGTCTCGGTGGACATGCGCACCCTGCAGGGCAGCCGCGCCGATGTCGAGAAGGGCGATGCCTTGCGTCTGCTGGCGACCGGCGAGCCGGTGGCGGGCATCTCGATCCTGGTCTTCGGCGCGCCGACCTCGGGCACCGTCCGGCTGCAGCATGGCGCGAGCGAGATCGCCCTGGCGCTGCCCGCGAACTCCGACGCGATCCGCGACGCGCTGACCGGGGCCGGGCTGGAGGTGGCCGAGATCCATCTCGACGCGCAGACGGTGGCGGCCACCGACATCACCTCGATCTTCATCGCGCTCGCAGCGCGGCCCGCCGAGCGGCTGAGCGTGGTGTCGAGCCGCGCGATGGACGGGCGCGGCGTACCGGTCCTGGTCAATACCGAACTGACCCTGCCGACGGATTTCGGCGCGGAGCTTGACGAGGGCGCCGGCAACGAGATCATCGGCTTTCTCGAGAACCGCCATGCCGTGGTGCTGCAACCGGGCCAGCGGGTGCGCGGCGCGATCAACGACACCCGCACCGGCGCCCAGATCGTCTTCGACGCCATCCTGCTCGACCGCGACTTCGCCACCGTCGACACGCGGGAGCTGGGGATTCGCCTGGGCAACGCCTCGCTGGCCGACAAGATCATCAAGCGCGGCGTGCTCAGCCAGGTGGTGATCGGGGTCGAGGGCGCCTCGGCCGAGCAGATCCGGCATCTGCCCGGCGCCGTGGTGCATCTGAGCTTCCCGCTGGCGCGGCAATCCCTGTTCAGCTTCCTGTTCGCGCGCAATGCCTCGCTTTGATCTCTTCTGGCCCGGTGCGGTCCGGCAGCTCCTGCGCCAGCAGCGCCATTTCGTCCGCCAGACCGGCCGCTCGGATTGCGGCGTGGCCAGCGCGCTGACGGTGCTGAACATGCTCGGGCGCCCGGCCGATCCGGTGCAGGCGGTCGAGGCGATGGACGCGGACCGCGCCGGCACTGATCTCGATACGCTGCGCCGGTATTTCGCCGAAAGCCAGGGGTTCGACGCACAGGCCCTGTCGGTGCCCGCGGGCCGGATCGGGCGCGTGCCGGGGCGCGTCATCCTGCACATGCGCCAGCTGCATTACGTGGTGCTGCTGCGCGCCTCGGGTCGGGGCGTGCTGGTCTTCGATCCGGCGATGGGGCCGGTTTTCTATCCGGCGGCCGATTTCGCCAGTCTCTATTCGGGGCATTTGCTCGCCATCTCGCGGTCCGCGTCGGACAAACGCCTTCCGGCCCTGCCGGCGCGCGCCGGCATCGCCCGCGCCGCGGAGGCGCGCGGGATCGAGCCGGCGGCCCTCTTCGTGACCGGCGCCGCGATGCGGCTTCTGGAATGCGCGCTGCTGCTCTGCGTGGTTGCGGTTCTCTTCCTGGTCCTCAACCACGCCAGTTTCCCGTCGCTGCTCATGGCCTTCGGGCTGATCGCGCTCTGCGGGGGCCTGCTGCTTCTGGCGCGCCGGGCGCGGGGCGAGGGTGAGGCCGACTGGATCGCCCGCCGGCAATCGCGGCTCTGGCGCGGGCTGGTGCGCATCTCGATGCGGGGGCGGGACATCAACGGCTTTCGCGGCCGTCACGAGGCCGATGTGGCGGCCTCGCTGCGCCACGGGCTGACCGTGCTGCTGCCGCAGCGCGCGCAGATCCCCGCCGCCCTCGGCGCCTTCGCGACCATGCCGGTGCTGCTCTGGCTGCTGCACCCGCTACTGGCGCTGCTGCATCTGGCGCTGCTGCTCGCTGCGCTGGCCCTCGTCCAGCTTCAGGGCGTGCAGGTCTGCCGGCGCTCGGTGCAGAAAGGCACGGGGCGCTATGCGCCGCTGCGCCAGGGCAATGCGGTCCTCGGTGCCTTCGGCGGGCCCGAGGTTCTGGGCGAGGTGGCGAAATGGACGGTGATCGGCTTTGCCGGGTTCGGCGTCCTGCTGAGTTCCCTGCCGCCGGTGGCGCTGATGTTCTGGATCCTGACCGCCATGCAGATCGTGCCGCTGGATTTCCGCAAGGTGGCGGCGCTGGCCCCGGCCCTCGGCGCCCACGCGCCGGTCTCGGCCCTGACCGGCAGCGAGGTGCCGCTGCGCCGGCAGCGGGTGATCGGC
>JAGRMU010000575.1:942-1378 GCA_020441165.1 Sedimentitalea sp. | reverse complement strand
CGCCGCCGGCCAGGTGCCGTCGATCACCTCGTAGAGGCTCGGCGCGGCTGCGGTCACAAGGCCAGGTCCCGCGCCAGTTCGGTCATCGCCGCATCGACGCGCCCGCCATCCTCGCCGCGCACCACGACATTGGCACCATAGACCCCGCCCGCCTGGAAGGGATAGCAGCCGATCGCCAGATCCGGGAAGCGCCGTGCCAGCGCCGCGAGTGTCTCGGCGATGTCGCCCTCGCCGCGCATCACCCGCAAGGTTTGCGACAACAGCGGCGCACCCCCGGTCAGGGTCGGCAGCACGCTGGCAACCATCGCCTCGAAGACCGACGGCACCCCGGCCAGAACGTGGACGTTTTCGATGGTGAATCCCGGCGCCGCCGAGACCGGGTTGTCGATCAGCGTGGCGCCCTGCGGGATGCGCGCCATGCGCAGCCGCGCCGCGT
>JAGRMU010000575.1:0-841 GCA_020441165.1 Sedimentitalea sp. | reverse complement strand
TCGTCATGGGTCGGGCCGATCCCGCCGCTGGTGAAGACGTGATCGAAGCCGCGCGACAGCGCGCGCGTCGCCTCGGTGATCGCGCCCGCGTCGTCGCTGACCACGCGCACTTCCTTCAGATCGATCCCGTGCCGGGTGAGCTGCCCGGCGAGGAAATGGGTGTTCGAATCGCGGGTGCGCCCGGACAGGATCTCGTCCCCGATCACCAGCATGGCGGCGGTTGGATTGGCCATCGCTCTCTCCCTTGAAGGTCGCGCTGCGCAGGTATAGGCCGCCCGCCATGCGCTTTCAAACCCCTCTCGTGCCGGCCCGGCTGATCCGACGCTACAAGCGCTTCCTGGCCGACTGCCGGCTGGCGGACGGGCGCGAGGTGACCGCGCATTGCCCCAACCCGGGCTCGATGCTGGGGCTGGCCGAGCCGGGCACGCGCATCTGGCTGGAGCCGAACGACGATCCCCGCAAGAGGCTGAAATTCGGCTGGCGGCTGGTCGAGCACGAGAGCGGGCCTTTCACCGGCATCGACACCTCGCTGCCCAACCGCGCCCTGCGCGCGGCGCTGGAGGCGCGGCAGGTCGCGCCGCTGGCCGACTATGACCGCGTGCGGCCCGAAGTGCCCTATGGCAAGGCCAGCCGGATCGATTTCCTGCTGACCGGCGACGGGCTGCCCGACGCCTATGTCGAGGTGAAAAGCGTCACGCTCTGCCGCCGGCCCGGCCTCGCCGAGTTTCCCGACAGCGTCACCGCCCGCGGCGCCCGCCACCTGGCCGAGCTGTCGGAAATGGCGCGCAGCGGCCACCGGGCGCTGATGCTCTACCTCGTGCAGCGCACCGATTGCACCGGC
>JAGRMU010000124.1 GCA_020441165.1 Sedimentitalea sp. | reverse complement strand
CTGATGAGCCATCTCGGCTGGGTCACCGCGCTCTACCTCGTGGCCAGTCACATGCTGGTCAAGGGCATCCTGTTCCTCGCCCTCGCGGGGGTGATCCTGCGCACCGGCAACAGCCGGCTGACAGAGGCCGGCGGGCTGCTGCGCGCCATGCCGGTGACCGCGCTCACCGTCGGTATCGCACTCTGGTCGATGTCGGGCCTGCCGCCGCTGATGGGCTTCGGCGCGAAATGGCTGCTCTTCGCGGCCATGGCCGACAAGGGCTGGACCGCGATGGCGGCAACGGGGGCGCTCGCGACCTTCCTGGGGCTTTGGTACATGGCGCGGCTCTTCGCGGCGCTTTTCCTGGGGCCGGCCCCCGCCTCGGCGCCGCGCGAGGCGCCGCTGGCGCTGCTTCTCCCGCAGGCAGCGCTGATCGGCGGGATCGCCCTGCTGTCGCTTTTCCCCAAGCTGCTGATGGGCCCGATCTCGGCCGCCATCGATCCCGAGTTCGCCGCGACCCTGGTCTGGCAGGGGCAGTCGCTGGAGACCATCTACGGCCTCTGGAACCCGGTACCGGCGATGCTGATCGCCCTGGCCGGCGCGGCGCTGCTGGCCATTTTGTGGTGGTGGGTCGGACGGCGGCGCGGGGGCGACTGGACACCGCGCGCGGCGCTGCTGGTCGCGCCGCCGCTGCCGCCTGCGTTGATGCCGCCGCTGGCGATCCGGCTCTGGCAGGGGGTCGGCGCGGGCACGGAGCGGCTCGCCGATCTGGTGCGCGCGGCCTATACCGGCAACGGGCAGACCTATGTGCTGCTGGCGCTGCTCTATTTCCTCGGGATCGCGCTGATGCTCGCCACAGTCGCGGCATAGCTTAGGCGAGTCTTGCCGGAAGCACCGTCCGCTGTGACCGCGGTTTCAACCCCGGACTCGCTTGCAACGCACCGTCTTGCATCAGGCCGACCGCGCGCGTCAGTCCAGCACCCGGGCCTCGTCGACCAGCATGATCGGGATCCCGTCGCGGATCGGAAAGGCCAGCCCGGCGGCCTTCGAGATCAGCTCCTGCCGGGCGGCGTCGTAGGACAGCGTCGTCTGGGTCTGCGGGCAGACCAGCGCCTCGAGCATGTGGCGGTCGAAACCGGGGGGCTGGCCGGTCACTGCATCGCCTCGTCGCTGCTGCCGCCGCGCAGCGAGAACTCGATCAGTGTCACCAGCGTCTCGCGGCGCGTGGTCAGCGACGGCGCCTCGAGCAGCGCCTGCTTGTCCTCGGGATCGAAGTCCAGCATCATCGACAGCGAGTTGATCAGCAGCTCGTCCTCGGCCTGCTTGAGCGTGCTCCAGTCGGTCGAAAGGTTCCGGGCCGCGAAATAGCGCCCCAGAAGGTCCAGGAAGGCCGGCCGGTCGAAGCCGGGATCGTCCTCGGCCCTGCCCAGATCGCGCTCGAAGCCCTGCCAGCTGACCTCGCAGCGCCGATAGGGCAGGAAGCCGTCGACCTCGCGCGCCACGCGGAACCGCGAGATCCCGGAGAGGGTGACCAGATAGCGACCATCCTCCGTCTCGGAGAACTGCGTCACCCGTCCGGCGCAGCCGATGGCATGCAGCGCCGCCTCGCGCCCCGGCAGCGGGTTCGGCTGCACCATCCCGATCAGGCGCTCGGGCGTCTTCAACGCATCCTCGAACATCTGCAGGTAGCGCGGCTCGAAGATGTGCAGCGGCAACCGCGCGCGGGGCAGAAGCAGCGCCCCGGGCAAAGGAAACACGGCAATCAGATCGGGCAGATCGGCGACTTGCTTCATGCGCAAGAGTTTAGCCCTGCCGCGAAATTAGGCAAATATCATCGAGCTGAGCTTGCGCCGGCCGTTCAGAACGATCGGATCGCCGGGCTTGAGCGCGTCGAAGATGGTGAAGAGCTGGGTCTTGGCCGCGCCCTCGTTCCACTCGCGGTCGCGGCGGAAGATCTCCAGCAACTGGTCGACCGCGTCCTGCACCTTGCCCTTGGCATGGAGCGCCAGCGCCAGGTCGAACCGGGCCTGCAGGTTGCCGGGATCGGCCTCCACCGCCGCCATCAGGTCGGCCACCGGGCCGGCCTTCTCGGCCTGCCGCGCCAGTTCCAGCTGCGCGTGGGCGGCTTCCAGCTCGGCGGTCTTCGAGATCTCGGCGGGCGCACCGTTCAGGATCGCCTCGGCCTGGTCCAGATCGCCGAGCGCGACATGCGCCCGCACCAGCCCGCCATAGGCCGCCGGATGGGCCGGGTCCTCGCCCAGGATCGCCGCGAAGGTCTGCGCGGCATCGACCGCGGCGCCGCTCTCCAGCATCTCCTCGGCGGCCTCGATCGCCTCGGCCAGCGCGTCGCCCGGCGCCTCGCCGCCCGCCGCCTTGACCACCCGGTCGACGAAGGCCTTGACCTCGGAGGCCGGCAGCGCCCCCTGGAAGCCGTCGATGGGTTGGCCGTCGTGGAAGGCATAGACGGTGGGGATCGACTGGATCTGCAACCGCCCGGCGATCATCTGCGCCTCGTCGACGTTCAGCTTGACCATCCGCACCGCGCCCTTGGCGGCGCGCACCGCGTCCTCGAGGATCGGCCCCAGGGTCTTGCACGGCCCGCACCAGGGCGCCCAGAAATCCACGATCACCGGGACCTCCTTCGAGGCCGTGATCACGTCGGCCATGAAGGCCGCTTCGGTGGTGTCCTTGATCAGATCCGCCGCCGGGGCGGCGCCGCCCGTCGATAGTTCAATCATGTCTCGATCACTCCTTGGTGTTCCGCCCCTATATGAAAGCAGACGCGGCGGAAACCAAGGGGCAGCGGCGGCATTCTCGCCGCCGGGCCGCGCGCCAGGGCCGGATCAGAGGTCGAAGCTGGCAAAGACCGGCGCGTGATCGCTGGGCTGGTCCCAGCCGCGGGCGTCGCGCAGGATGCGGCTGGAATGGGCGGCATTGGCGATGTCCGGGGTCGCCCAGACGTGATCCAGCCGCCGGCCCTTGTCCGCCGCCGACCAGTCGCGGGCGCGGTAGGACCACCAGCTGAACAGCGGCCCCTCGGGGATGTCCTGCCGGGTGATGTCCACCCAGGCGCCGGCCTCCTGCGCGGCGCCCAGATGCTCGACCTCAACCGGCGTGTGGCTGACGATCTTCAAGAGCTGCTTGTGGCTCCAGACGTCGTCCTCGCGCGGCGCGATGTTCAGATCGCCCACCAGGATCGCCTTCTCGGGGCGCGCGCCGTGGAACCAGTCGCGCATCTCGGTGAGGTAATCCAGCTTCTGGCCGAATTTCTCGTTCACCGCGCGGTCCGGCACGTCGCCGCCCGCCGGCACGTAGAAATTGTGGATGGTCACGCCGTTCTCGAGCTGCCCGGCGACGTGGCGGGCATGGCCCAGCCCGGCGAAGTCCCGGTCCCCCAGATCGCGGATCGGCAGCCGCGACAGGATCGCAACCCCGTTATAGCCCTTCTGCCCGCGCGCGATCAGGTGGCGATAGCCGGCGGCCGCGAACCCCTCGGTGGGGATGCTCTCGACCGGCGACTTGCATTCCTGCAGGCACAGGATGTCCGGGCCCTCCTCGCGCAGCAGCTTCAGCACGATCGGCTCGCGCAGCCGCACCGAGTTGATGTTCCAGGTGGCGATGGTGAAGGGCATGGGGCGTCTCGCATCCGGCTGGGGTCAGGCGGCGCAGGCTACCCCGTCCGTGGCCGCGATGCCATGCCGTACGGGGCAGAAAAATGGCCGGGCGCAAGGCCCGGCCGAGTCCAACAGGGAGGTACATGTCATTGCCCGGACATGCACGGGATAGGTTGATCTTAGCGTTGTTCCGGACGCCCGGAAATGATCCAGATCACATTACTCAACCTTAACGTGTTATGCAACCAGTCTGTAGCCGCCCGACTCCGTGACAAGAAGCCGCGCATTGGACGGATCCGGCTCGATCTTCTGGCGCAGCCGATAGATGTGGGTCTCCAGCGTGTGGGTAGTAACCCCGGCATTGTAGCCCCAGACCTCGTGCAGCAGCACGTCGCGCGGCACCACGCCGTCGGCCGAGCGGTAAAGGAACTTGAGGATGTTGGTTTCCTTCTCGGTCAGGCGGATCTTGCGGTCGTCCTCGGTGATCAGCATCTTCATCGCCGGCTTGAACGTGTAGGTGCCCAGCGTGAAGACCGCGTCCTCGGACTGTTCGTGCTGGCGCAACTGGGCGCGGATGCGGGCCAG